>JBFLVQ010000311.1:0-10679 GCA_040758525.1 Acidobacteriota bacterium | reverse complement strand
CATTAATTACTTCATATGGGGCCGGAGGCTCCTATGCAACAATGATTGTTGAGGAATATATAGAAGAAGAGAACCAAAGACAAACATTAAAAGGAATAAAACCTTACCTTATTCTACTCTCAGCGAAAAATGAAGAACGATTAAAGGTATATGCTGACAATCTTTTGAAATTTATAAAAAACAAAACTTCTATTGGTTTAGAAGATCTGGCTTATACGCTACAGGTTGGCCGTGAAGCTATGGAAGTACGTTTGGGTCTGGTTGTCTACTCCATTGAAGAATTGGAAGAAAGACTCAGCAATTTTCTCAATGGGCATGATGCAATAGAAAATCTGTATTATGGCCAAGTCAAACGTAACAAAGAATTGATATCTCTATTTACTGAAAATGAGGAGTTACAGGAAGCGATTAAAAACTTGCTCTGGAGAAAAAAGCTCCCTCAACTTTTAGAGCTTTGGGTCAAAGGACTACCATTTGACTGGGACAAGCTATATGATGGTGTAAAACCTTGTCGAATTTCTCTCCCTACTTATCCTTTTGAACCACGATCATTCTGGTATTTAGAACAAGAGACAAACCAGCTAGATCAAAGCTTCAAGAGTGTTGTTCCTACAAAAGATATTCAAGAGCATAATATAAAGAGTTTGAAAGAAAGTCTATCGCAAGATCGATCTTTGGCAGTAATGCGTGCTGATTTAGTAGCGGTAATTAAAGATGTTTTATTATTGCGTGAAGAGGATGCGGTAGATGAAGAGAGCACCTTTCTAGATCTTGGATTGGATTCGATTAGTGTAGTCCGTTTTATTCAAAAACTGGCTGAAAAACTCCAACTTCCTCTTAGGGAAACTCTGGTTTTTGATTATCCAACAATCGACGCTTTGGCAAAATATATTGTTCAGCAAAACTATTCGATGATTCAATCACAGCCTCGTCAGGTTACCGCAACGATGCAGGTATCAAATGAGCAAACAATAGATTCTCCCCAATGGAAAGAACATCTAGGGCGTTTTGTAAAAAGATATGAGGAAGTGATTCCATTACAAATGGAAGGAGACGGTCCTCTATTATTTTGTATTCATCCAGTGTCTGGAGATGTTGGTCTCTATGCAAAGTTAGCCGATGCAGCGCAACGACGGTTCCGGATTATTGGTATCAAATCACAAGGATTTTTAACCAGTAAAAACCTTCGATCGACAATAGAAGAGATGGGAGATCAGTATGCAAAGATAATAACTGAGATCGATCCAAAAGGTCCTTACCATCTATTTGGTGCTTCCATGGGAGGAACAGTGGCTTATGAATGTGTTCGTCATCTGCAGCTTCAAAATAGAACTGTCCATACGCTGCTATTTGGTGAATCTCCTTTGATTGAAAATCAGCAGGATGCCAGATTATGGGATGCGGATGAGATGCAGAATTTGATCATGAATGCAAATTTTTTAATGATTGCAATGCTCCATATCGATCCTGAATTTCGTCAAAGAAAGGCAGAAGGAAAGATACGCTGGTCTGAATTGGAAATTACTCATAACGAGATAAAAGATATAGTAGAAACAATGCTGGTAGAAGAATTGGTAGAGTTGATAAGGCGTCGTGGTGTGAGGCAATCGCAGGCTGTATTGGTTCAACGTTTAGAGTCCATGGCGAAAACTCATCTAATTAATCTACGAAGTTTAGTTCGCTATCGTCCTTATCCCCTTCCTAATCCATTCGATCTTAATGCTGTTTTACTGCGTACCGAAACGGCAAAGGCTACTTCGCCAGAGGTATATAACCCAGATTATTTAATTAGAGTTCAACAAGCAAAAGGTTCACTAGCATATTTTATGGAAGGTTGGAAAAAGCTTTTGCCTCAATTGGAGACTTGTGTGATTGAAGGAGAGAATCACTTTGAACTTCTCAATGTACAGATTGCACTCCAACCAATGTCTGATGTCATCGCTAAAAGTATGGGAATAGAATGGAAACAGGACTGTAGCGATTGTGCAAAAGAAATATCAAGACAAGTATCTTATGGTTATGAAATTGAAAAGAAGATTGCAATTGTGGGCATGTCAGGACAATTTCCTGGTGCTAAAACACCAGACGCGCTATGGCAACTGTTGAAAAATGGACAATCCGCTTTTACAGAATTTCCTCAAAATAGAGATTGGGATATCAGAAAAATCTACGATAAAGTTCAAAGACCCAATAAAACCTATACTCGTCGAGGAGGATTTTTAGAAGATATTGATAAATTTGATCCGGTATTTTTTCAAATTCCTCCCAAAGAAGCAGAATTGATGGATCCCGCCGAGCGCTTTTTTCTTCAAGAATCTTGGAAAGCGATTGAAGATGCAGGAATAGATCCTACTAGTTTATCGGGAAAACCATGGGGTGTATTTTGTGGTAGTGGTGGCGACTATACATTACGACTAAAAGAGATCTCAGGCATGTCTCTACATGTAACAACATCCAATATTCCCGGAAGGGTAGCTTACAGCCTGAATTTAACGGGACCATGCCTATCTGTGGATGCCGGTTGTGCCTCTTCTTTGCTGGCTATTGCACAAGCTTGTGATCATTTAATTCTTGGCAAATGTGATGCAGCAATTGCTGGTGGAGTACTAATTTATACTACACCAAATCTAATCATTACTAGCTGCCAATATCAGTTATTTTCTCAAGATGAGCGGTGTTCTGCTTTTGCTGCACAGGCTAATGGTATGATGCCTAGCGAAGCTGTAGGGGTACTCGTGTTAAAGTCTTTAGCAAAAGCGATTGCAGATGGAGATCGTATTTATGGAGTTATTGAAGGATGGGGAAATAACCATAATGGCAAAACCAATGGGATAGCCAGCCCCAGTGTTGCGGCACAAGTTGCGCTATTATCCGAAGTCTATCAGAGATTTCAAATCAATCCAGAAACCATCAGTATGGTAGAGGCCAATGCTACTGGTACTCTATTAGGCGATACCATAGAGGTTCAGGCTTTAACCGAAGTTTTTAAAAAATTCACGAAAAAACCACAGTATTGTGCTTTGGGAAGTATTGAAAATAATCTTGGTCACTCCTTTCCAAGCTCTGGAATGGCTCATGTTATCAAAGTCCTTCTCGCATTACGCCATAATGAGATCCCTGCAACGATCAATATAGAGACAACGAATCCAGCTCTGGATCTTAAGAATAGTCCATTTTTTATTAATCATCAGAATGTTCCCTGGAATGCTGACCACGGACAAATTCGTAGAGCAGCAGTAAACTCTTTTGGTGCCACAGGCACAAATGTCCATTTAGTAATAGCAGATGCTCCCATATTAGCACCAGTGACCAATCATCTTCCTGGATTGGATAAGCCTGTATTAATTGTATTATCAGCTAAAACAAAAATTGCACTGAACCAACGCTGTCGAGATTTGAAAGAGTTTTTAGAAACTCTGCAATATCCCAGCTTATCCCAGCTTTCAGCTAATCTATTGGTAAGAAGAAGCCATTTCCCCGAGCGTTGTGCTATGGTTGTCGTAACCCGCAATGAATTACACGATCAACTATCGCTTCTTATTAAAGGGGCAGAACCTGTAGATATATACATAGGATCTGTACATAAAAATACTGATCTTTCACTTCATACACTAGCACAGACAACGATCCAAACGATAATCAAAGAGAAGAGAGCAACGAAAGAAGAGCTTTTAATGCTTGCCGATTTATATGTACAAGGAGTGAATTTTGATTTATCAGACTATTTTTCCGACGCAGAAAAGTTTCCTTTGTCTTTACCTACTTATCCTTTTGAGAAGAGGCGTTGCTGGATCACAACAGCGGAGGAAGCAGCCTCCTCTGCTCAAGAAGAATCTAATATTCTGGTCGAACAAGAGGTGTTAGAAAAAATATCATTGTCAATACTTGTAACCATTCAACAAGAGGTTATAAAAATTACCGGCTATCAATTTAACGAAGTAGATATGGATACCCATTTTAGCCGATTTGGTTTAGATTCGCTAATGAGTATGCGGTTACTTGCTGCGGTTAACGAAAAATTTTCTTTAGATTTGCACCTAGTAGATCTTTTAGAACACAATACCATAAATCGGTTGGCAGCTTTAATTGAAGAAGAAAGAACTGATAATCGAAACCATTCAAAAGAGACCGTCACCCGTCTTCCCATAGAAGAGTTCTCCCAGCAAGTAGGTTGGTTCTACAGCCGCTTGTCCCAATTACCAGGTGACTTGCAGGTCGTAACTATAGAAAGAGAAAGTACTATACAAGAATCTTCACTGGAGTCCGCTAAGCCAGTTCTTGCCGAACTCATTCAAAAAGGCATTGCTATTTTTAATGAAGCAACCCGATGTTATCTTTTATCGCATCGTTCAATTGATATCCAGGCTATTGTAGACACTTTTTCCCTGGAACAACGTAATCTTATTACCAAACTACCTACTGCAACGCTTATTGCCCCGATCTCTCAAGAACAACAGCGTAATCTTTATCATTCGGAAGTGATGAAACAGTCAGCCTGGAATATTTATCATATTTATAAGTTGATGATAAATTCTTTGGACCTTTCTCTGTTCAATGAGGCAATGGCTCAAATAATTCGTCAGCATGATCTATTGAGAACCTATTACTTACCATTAGGAAATTTCTGGACACAAATCATCGTGCCGGAGACTAAATTAGAATTCCAGCTCTTAGATATGCCTAGCCTCGCCGACTTTCAAAAGTTTATTGCGACACAACGGAACAGGTTATTAGATATCAGCACTCCACCACTTCTGCAAGCCTGGATTAGCCAAATTGATGAGGTTTATTACTTGGGATTTGTAACACATCATAGCCATGCTGACGCCTTTACTACCACAATGCTATTTGCAGAACTGATGAATTGTTACTACACATTATTAGACCAACAAAATCCCAGTTTGCAGCCAGTTGGCGAACAGTATTGGCAATATGCTCTTCGGCAATTTGATAGAAATGTCTATTGTGCAAGTCAACCGCTTCAGTATTGGAAAGAGCAGTTGGTCGATATCTTCTTACCTATGCGACTTCCTTACGCAAACGATCCTGAAAAAGTAGTAGCAGAGCAGTTGCAGATAGCTGAGCGAGATATATTTTCGCTCTCCTCCTCACTTAGTGAAGATATAGGACGTTTTAATCAAGACTATGAGATTACTTATACCCAATTGTTTACAACTGCGATAGCAATTTTGCTGACTCATGGCATGGATAATTCCTATGCGATAATCCATTTTATTAACAACCAGAGAGATCGAATTTCTTTGATAAATACTTTGGGCGAGTTTACCAATCTACTCTTTCTTCCATTAGCAGTAGATGCTGAAGTCAGCCTGATCCAGGTGTTACAAGAGATTAAAAGAAAAAGCTTAAAAGGCCTACGTTACGCAAAGATAGATTTCTCCGAACTATTAGCGTTCACTGGGCTGAACAACTATGAAAATTATTATCAACAATTGGGTGATGTTATCATAGACAGTGTGGATATTGATGCTGGTACACTAAGTTTCTCGACAAAGTATGGTAGTTCTCTCTACCCGGAGATGCTCTTGCGACAAACAGAGTTCTCTCAAGATCAGGCATTGGGAACCTTGTTTTATCAGATTTTAAAGATAGATCAGCGTATTCACCTTATTACCTCTTATCGAAAACATTTATTTAATAGGACCGAGATGCAACAGTTGTCTGCTCTTATTGTGCAGATTGTAGAAGAGATCATTCACAACCCTAAGCAGAATGTGAATGTGCTTCTTGCTAAAATGGAAAACAAAATTGCAATGTTGCAAAGCCAGGTAGAGCGCTATACATTGAGAGTAGATAAAGCGATTAAACCCGAAGAGCAATCTGTTATTGAAGCATTAGAGAAACTCAAGGATGGATTAATGAGTTTAGAGGAAGTAGAAAATCTACTGGATAATATTGTGCAGGCTTCTCAAGCTAGCCCCTACATGCCATAGAAAGCCTAGTTTACACTTCACTCATCACTACACTCTTGCTATAGATTTAAAGATAAAAAATTTGGAAACGACAAGGGCGAGTATACAAAAAGGAGAAAGTGAAGTAAATCAGATTTGGACACCAACCTTAATGGCTAGGTCGGTATCCAAAATATCGATGCACTGTTGAAGTCTTAGCTCTTAGCCTGGATAAGCGCCAACATACCATCCATTGCCATCCCAACAATACTCCGTTACTTTACCACTGCTGCTTCTTACATAGGTACGGATATGTATTTGATTATTTTGCAACCAGGAGGTTGCAGAAGCTCCATCACCATTAGCAGCGAAGGCACCAATATACCATTGGTCTTTATCCCAACAATACTCGGTAATCTTGTCATCTTTACCACTGCCTACATAAACTCTTATATGGATTTGTCCAGAGCTATCAAGCCAAGATGTTGATCCTACTGTTGTGCCATTAGCAGAAAAGGCGCCTTGATACCACTTGCCATCATAGGCTTGTTCGGTAACTTTAGTTCCATCTCCTTTGTAAACGCGTAGGTGCGGATTACCATCAAACCAACTAACAGAACTTATGAAACCAGCCATTTTTCATTCTCCTTTACTCACTCGACAACCAATTTGATTGATAGAAAACAAGTTTTAACTCATCCTTTACCGCTAATGTAAATCTAGTAGCAATGAATGAGTCCTGATAAAAGTGAGTAGCAGTTTACAGAATAGAGAAACTAATCACAAGATGGCAAAAACACTTTAGAAAGAGCAGTTTAGCAGTATTACCCTAGTCAATCTGCTATCACCTTAAAGCGACGATTGACAAGACACCTTTCATATCTTTGCACTATCCTGCACTACCATAGCCACCATAATACCGATTACCAATAACCGAGATGGATTGGTAATTGTTGGTTTAAATGTGCTTAGGCAATTTGCTGTGCAATAGCCCAAGACATCCATTTCCTCTTATCACCAAGTGATCCCTGAGAATGGCTTGATCAGCGACACTTAAAACTTCCGACGCATTGAATCATTAAAAATGTTACTTTCGGCGTCTGAAATCTCATTCAAAATTATTCCAGATCCCAGCTTTTTGCTAGGGGTACTGGAGGAAATGGATGAAACAGACCCTGAGTATTGCTACCAGAAAAGAGTTGGCTGCGACCTTAGCGACACGTTATGCATCAGCAAACCGCCACGAGAAAAAAGTAATTCTGGATGAACTGACGGCTACAGTTCATTATCACCGGAAACATGCCATTCGGTTGTTCAACAAGCAACGGCGGAATTTGAACAATCCTCATGCACCCAGACGAAAACGCCCGCCCAAATATAATGCAGAAGTGAAGGATGCTTTGATCGCAATTTGGAAGGCAACAAATTATCTCTGCTCTAAACGGTTGGTTGCTTGCTTACCGGAATTTATTACTGCAATGGAGCTGCATGGCCATATGTCAATTTCTCCAGAAACGCGCACGAAATTGCTGAGCATCAGTACTGCCACTATCGATCGGTTGCTTTATGACATTCGGCATGGGCGCAAAAAGCGTGCGATCTGTACAACACGCCCAGGTGCATTACTGAAGCATCAAATTCCGATTCGCACCTTCTCAGATTGGAATGATCTCAAACCAGGATATCTGAAAGCTGATCTAGTTGCTCATTGTGGTACAAGTGTACAGGGTACTTTTCTCAATACGCTGGTGCTCACCGATATTGCCACCGGTTGGAGAGAATGCTTAGCCTTGCTCTTGCGCAGCCAAGATCATGTGCTGATCGCGCTCAACCAGGTACGCCCAATATTACCATTCCCATTATTAGGGCTTGATACCGACAATGGTTCAGAATTCCTTAACGGCGAGTTATTTCGCTACTGTCAAAATGAAAAGATCTATTTTACGCGTTGTCGCCCTTATAGGAAAAATGATCAATGTCATGTTGAGCAGAAGAATGGAGCGATTGTTCGTCGCGTCGTTGGTTATGATCGCTATGAAGGAGCGGCGGCGTGTAAACAATAGGCGACGCTATATGGCATATTGAGGCTTTATATCAACTTTTTTCAGCCGTCAATGAAACTGTTATCCAAGCAGCGCAATGGTAGTAAAATTATCAAGAAGTATGATAAGCCTCAGACTCCGTTTCAACGAGTGTTGGCATGCGCGGAAATTTCGGCTGAAATTAAAGCGGCATTACAGATTGAATTTGCTAAACTTGATCCCATCGAATTGCAGAAACAAATTGAGCATTATCAGGATCTCCTTTGGCAATACGCTTATCGTCCACCAATGATGCTTGATAATGATCAGCACTTTAAAACCACTGGCACAGAAATGAACGATCAAGGTAGAACTTTTTCACGACAAGTTGAGCTCTCTAATGTTCAGCCACAAGAAACTGCTCGCTTGTATCACTCAACCGAAAAGCCAAGGAAACGCAGCTCGACACCACGCCATTGGCGAACTCACAAAGATCGATTCGCATTAGTATGGCCATAGATTCAGGATCAATTGGAAGAACATCCTAGTTTAGAAGCGAAAGGTATTTTGCAAGCACTCCAACGCCGCTTTCCCGGCGTGTTTAGTGATGGTCAATTACGCACACTACAAAGGCACGTTAGGCAATGGTGTTTGGCTAGAGCTGTCTACTGTGATGGTGTTATAATGCCGCAACAAAAAGAAACAGCGGACCGCGCTATCGCGCCGGCTAATATTTGATTGCGTTTATCGCTTTAACGCCGATCCAGCAATAGTAATAGGAGAGGGCAGCAGGACCGGCCTCTCCTATATTGCCGTATTCGGCCCCCTGATAGGCGCTCGGGTCGGACGCCTCCGTTGCCCTATCCTCCTTGAGGGTCACAATAATCTTAGCAACAATTTTTATTTGTTAAAGCTGTTTATTTGATAACCAAGGATGAGCTATCGACTCTAAAGTAACATTTTTAAATGATTCAATACGATGGGAAATAATGATTGACGCTGAAGTGCGCCGCTTAAACGGTGAGGAGGAGTGTTAGCAAACTAACCAGAATTATCGATAGATTCTGTACGCGCCACGTTTAGGTTTGCCAGCAATGGCTGAAATCCTGAAAAGGAAGACTAAACATAGCATACGTGGAAAATGCGGTTGATGGTGAAACTATCTAACCTAGAGGGCCGTAAGCGTAAGGTTAATATGGTAAAAGCTGAATTGCTTGAACTTCAGTTCTTTAGACTAATCAATAGTAATATCACACGATAGTTAAACGTGATATTCCATAGATGTAAGCGTATTATGTTTGGCAACACGCTTAATCGATCACTATGGCAAGCCGCAGATGAACGGCGGTTAAAGAACGAACAAAGTGCCTACGTTAACCAAATTCTCTGCCTCACTGAAAATGCGGGATCGCCTGTAGCAGATGAGTTGATTAAATTCAACAGTCTGTATGGCGACGGAGTTCCAATAGTACCCAATGTTGATCTGTAATGGATCTAGCACTACGTAACCAATCGTGGCTATCCAAAAGGTATAATTTAACAGCAATGTTAATGAAAGCCTGATGGGAGAAGGAGGAAGTGGAACAGTCTTATTACTGCCTAACAACTGAAAGGGGGATAGCGAATGCTATCGGAACGAACGATTAAGGCGTTAGACGGAATCCGCAAATGCTCCATTGATGGTAAATGGAAAGTACGTGACCTTTTTGAGATAATTGTGAAACATCCCGATCTGTGGATGCAAGCCTATGCCAATATCTACGCTAGTAATGGCGCGGTTACTAAAGGTATAGATCAAACAACACAGGATGGATTTTCTGATGAAAGGGTGAATAACCTGATCAAATTACTAAAAGAAGGAAGATACTTTCCTAAACCATCCAAGAGAATCTTTATCCCCAAAGCAAACGGAAAATTACGTCCGCTTTCAATCCCTTCTGGGGATGATAAACTGGTTCAAGAAGTGGTTAGAATAATTTTGGAAATGATCTATGAACCTATTTTCTCTGAAAATTCACATGGATTTAGACCAGGTTACTCTTGCCATACTGCCCTTGAACACATCAATACTTGGACTGGAACTGTATGGTTGATCGAGTTTGATATCAAGGGGTTCTATGACAATATCGATCACACCATTATGGTGCAGATATTGGAAAAGAAAATTGATGATGCGAGATTTCTTCAAATCATCAGGAGAATGCTAAGAGCAGGCTATATGGAAGATTGGAAATTCCATAAAACCTATTCTGGTGCGCCACAAGGTTCAATTGTGTCGCCAATCTTAGCTAACGTCTACTTGAATGAACTCGATAATTTCATCCTGGATCTGAAATATGATAGAGGTAAGAAAAGAACCCTCAGCTATGAGTATAGAAGGATTGCGAAGCAGAAAGAGAAACTCAGAAAACTATTCAAAGGAATGACCAACGAAGAGATGAAAACTCCATCACTTCAATCACTCCAAAAAGAGTTTTATGAGTTAGAAAAGAAGCAGCGATCTATTCCAAGTGGAATTCTTGATGACCACAATTATAAAAGGTTGTGGTACTGCCGATACGCTGATGATCTTTTGATAGGCATTATTGGCCCAAAAGAAGATGCTGAAGCAATAAAAGAAAAGGTTGAGGCTTTCTTAAAGAATATGCTCAAACTGGATCTCTCGGCAGAGAAAACTTGTATCAAGCACGCGAAGTCAGAGGGGTCACTTTTTCTTGGTTATGATGTGAAAATGGTAGATAGTAAC
>JBFLVQ010000310.1:0-10683 GCA_040758525.1 Acidobacteriota bacterium | reverse complement strand
GATCATTAAATATTCAATTACCATCTTGCTCGCTCTCTCAGCTCCTTGTGTGTTTAAATCTGTCTCTACAATCGCAGCAACACTATTAACAGTCAACTTAACAAAGCCTTTACTTCTAATCAAAATCTGTTGTTGTTGTATAACTTGAAATAAGGCATCAGTAATATCTCTTGCTTGTACCGTATCGACACTCCAAATCTCGACTAGAAGTGTTCCTACGCTGCGCTGGCCAGTGATCTCTTGCCATTGTTCACCAGATCGCTCTACCCCGATCAATCCACCAATACCAATAGGATTCTCTTTAATTTCCTGGAGAATTACAACAATGGCGGGTAAATCCTGTAGAGTAGCAGGCCGCTGATTGCTAATATGATCAGCAGCTATTACTTGTGAGGATATATTCGTCAGTACTTCAACGAAGTCCTGCAGCGCTCTCCAGCAGGACATATACTCTCCTTTCTAAAATAGGCTCTACTAGTCTAAACCTAGTTTTAGTAACCCTGACAGCACCACAAAATACTTCATCGAAGTTAGTCTATTAATATTCAAAATTACCTATTCTCAACAATGGCGCATTTTTTAACACAAGTCGGCAGTAATAAGCAAGAATTATTTTATCAATGGATAAGGTTTAGTGCCTGGCTATTGGAAATCTTGTATAGTTAATATACAATAACTTGCATACACCCCAGTATTACCTACAAAATCGGCTAAATTATTATGCTCAGGAGGGCCACTATGGCGGCAACGCTAACCATATCTCCTACTATTTACCACGTTGGATCGTAGGAGATATCTCATAGTAAACCTACCTGGAGAGGATATGCGCCGTAATCCCTATACTTGCAAAGCAAATAAAATTCAAGCTGAGAAAAGAATTAACTCAATAATTTACTTGTTGATCGAGTATTATCAACTACTAACTATCTATTGAAGGAGATTGCTAATGGCCAAAACAGCCTTGCGAGGAGTTATCCAGAAGCTTACTCAAGAACGGGATGAAATCGACAGAACCATCGATTTCTTAAGATCAAGATATGGCACTCAAGATGCATCTAAACGAAATCAATCTGATGCTACACCTACCAAAAAAGCTAAGCGACGCAGGTTAAGTAAGGCAGCACGGAAAAAGATTAGCGAAGCAATGAAGAGAAAACATATGCTGAAAAGGGTTAATAAACAAGCGGTAAGTGGGAGCCAACCTCAGCCATCAAAGCGCACCTCTTCTAGAGAATCAAAGAGTAGCTTATCAAAAGCTACTGCATCTATTGCCAAATCCAGGCTTATGAAAAAACATACTGCTAAAAGTAGTAGTAAGTCTACTGAAAGTAGTTCAGAAAAAAAGAGTTGAGATAAGTACTAAATAAGTAATAACTGTCTATTTCTTATGGTAATTTTACGCTACCATTGCCAATTAAAGCAGTATTGATAATAGCCATTCAAGAAAAGGCGGTTATTACTTAGAATTAGTCTGTAATAAGCAGAACATACTGTTAATGTACGCAATTTCAATTCATCTTCCACCTTGAACTATATAATCCTGGAGGGTGTTGTCATTTTGGCTAATGAAACACCAGCTTTCCTTAGTGATATCTTTATGATAGCCTTACCATTGGTAATTCTCCCCTGATAAACTCTGCTCATATAGTCTGATCAAATCAATCAAGGGAGTATCACCTTTCTGTTAACCTTTAACCAAGCTGGGAGCATCGCAAGACAATTGAAAGGAGGAGATAATGCACAAAACTGTTCTAAGTTTACTTCGGATAGTTATTTTCGTTGGATGTTCTGTCTGCTTTACATCTGTTGTTTCTGCACAACAGCTTAAAATAGTACATATTAATGTTGGGCAAGGAGATTCAACATTGGTGATTGGGCCCAATGGTACTACGCTGCTCTTTGATGCCGGCCCCAGTGGAAATGGTGCAAAGCTACGCCAGATCTTTAATAAATATGGCTTGACATCACTAAACTACTTTATTGCTGGCCACTATCATGCCGATCATATTGGTTCGATCGATGAGTTACTGGCTACTGGTATCACAATAACAAACAGTAGCTATGACCGCGGCGGATCTTACACTACACAGACCTTTACTGACTATGTCAATGCGGTTGGCTCAAAACGCAAGACCATTTTGCTGAAACAGATTATTGATCTTGGTGCAGGAGCAACCGCTGAGTGTGTGGCGGTCGATGGACAAACCCCTAATGGTACTGTCAGCACTACTGGCTCTGATGGTAACATTGATGAGAATGCACGCTCGATAGCAATTGTTATTCGTTATGGAACATTCGATTATATCATTGCTTCAGATCTTACTGGTGGGGGTAGCAGTGGCGGGGTAACTAAACCAGATGTCGAGACAAAACTCGCACCCTATATTGGTGATGTTGATGTTATGCATGTGAGTCATCATGGTTCACGCACTTCAACTAATCAAACCTGGGTTAATACCTTGAAAGCCGAACAATCGGTGATCTCTTTGGGTGATGGCAACACATTTGGACATCCCACTCAAGATGTATTAGATCGCCTGACAAACTCAGCCAATATGATCAATATTTGGCAGACACAAGCAGGCAGTGGTGGAAATAGCCCTAAAGTACGTGTAGGTGGAGATATCGAATTTACTATTAATGGTTCCAGTTACACTATTGTTGCTACTGGCTATAACCTAACATACTCAACAGATGGCACTAATAGTGGGGGAAATCTCAATGTGGTCATCAATGAAATTGGTTGGTCTGGCTCAGCAACAAGCCCCAATGATGAATGGATAGAACTATATAATCCAACTTCTCAAAGTATCTCGTTAAATGCCTGGAAAATTGTAGATGATAATGGCGCACAAACTTATAATCTCTCAGGAACGATTCCTGCCGGTGGTTATTATCTAATCGAACGTTCACAATCAGCAACTTCGGTAGCGGCAAATTTAATAGTCTCAGGATTGAGTCTGGCTAATACTGGAGATAAGCTTGTCTTAGTAGATTCCACAGGAAAAAATATTGATATCGTAAACTCAACCGGCGGCGCTTGGTATGCAGGAGATAATACTAACGCACACCGTACAATGGAGCGTGTTAGTGTAACTCAATCAGGAGATCTGGCCTCTAATTGGAGATCTAATAATGGTGCTATTCGTAATGGCAGCGATAGTGGCGGTCAACTAATAAATGGTACACCTAAGGCTAAGAATAGCGCTACACCTTGATAGATCTACTTGCCAATGGATATCTTATGATAAGGGCGCAAGCAAATGTTCGGCGCCCTTTTACTTTTTCTAGTGACTCATACAATCACCAGTAAAAGATCAACTCGATAATATCATTATCTATTATTCTAGCTAATTAGTAAAAAAGATAAGCCTATTTTGATCTTGAAACTGGCTAGTTACTCTATCTGTACACCTATCTATTTTATTGATAATGACATAAGACTTAATCATGATTTTTGGCACGCCAATTGATAAGAGCCTTCCACAGAAAAGATTTATTTCGCGGGAAGAGGAAGTCCACAACTAAGTCTCATAAACTTTGGTCGTGCTGGGGCAGTACCAGCTCCCGCAATCGGGTTGAATGCTTATTGAATTAGCTTGCTAGTCAACCCTATGAAATTTTAAGTTTTGCCGCGTCCCTACCATAGAAGCTTACATGCGATTAGCTCATTTGGTAGAGCGTATGCTTCGTAAGCATAAAGTAACAGGTTCAAATCCTGTATCGTGTACCAACATAGCTTCTCTAACTTGCGCGGCAATCTCTATTGTTACCGAGATGATTTTATCACGGCAAGGAATGAACCATCGATAAACAATATATTGCAACATCTATCTACTCACAGTGAATCGCTTAAATTATCACACAATGGTTTAGCGTTTCATTTTGCTGATGAAGCATTCCACCAAGCCGCTTACGTGCATAACCCAGAGTTTTATGCTCTACCATCCTTAACAGAAAGTGTTAAGACAGAGCAGCAGGTGCGTATTCTCCTACAATTGCTAAGAACTTCACGAGCCGAGATGGCTCAACCAGTTCGTGAAACTCTTGTACGTGTTACTAATTTGCTGATGGCAATCCTGCCTGCTGATCAGGTACTAACAGTTTTTCTAGCACTACGTAGGCTACGAGCAAACTATAAGCATATAACACGTGCGGATCTTAACTATATTTTTAATCATCCTTGTCTTGAGGATCTAGCAGTTAAACGTGGGCCGTGGTGGCCGATTGTCTTGCACATGCGCTTGGTAAAAATGTTGCCGCGATCTGTGTATATATCGTATAGGTGGAATCGGACGGCCACCATTACCTGAAGGAGATACAGATCTAGCTACTGGCCTACTAGCGGCATTAGAAAGTGACCGAAAAGCAACCTGCTGCAAGCTACCGCCATTTATGGCGAGTAGATAGGTGGATTTATTCGCCAGTTTTAGCCATTGTTTTGTATTGCGTTCCATAATTATCAAGCTTATACTTGAGCGAATTACAGGCGAAGGCACGACACCATTGAGATGCACGGCCTTAGGAAGTGTCCTGTGAGTTCTTTTCCAAAAAGCCTTGATGGAAAGATCAAGGTGCTATTGCTTTCTATACCGGCTAATAGTCTTAAGACTTGAGCCAGGACAGCGATGGCGGGCAAGTGGCGTCGCCCGTAAGTATCCGCTGGCAACTACGAACTCAATGGGGTAGCAGTCAGGCTTCAATTACTCCGAGTTTCGCTTATCTGTGGGTGCTTCTAAGGTTGGTAAGAAGCCGTCGTGCTTTTAGCGCGTGCAGAGTGTCACGTAGCATGTATGCTGCCCTATAAAGGGATCTGTGGGAACTGTGTAAGGCTGTTGGTGGAATTAGGTGGATGCCATTAATCAATAGCTGACTGTTAGTCAGCATACCCCCCAACAGTGCTTACCGCCTGTCCCACTATTATCATTAATAGACCTAGAGAGCTGCATGCCAGTCTGCTATTATATTGATAAATCTACGCGACTGATCGTGATCACTTTCCAAGGAGTAGTCACCGAGCAAGAGATCGCTGCCGACCGGGAACGTTTAGCAGAGGATCCCGAGTTTAATCCTGCATTCTCACAACTACTTGATTTTCGTAGAGTTAAGCAATTACACCTATCTTACTCAACAGTCTCCAAAATTGCCCAGAGTTCGATTTTTCACCCCGGTATAAAAAAAGCTTTCTTGGCACCTACAGACCTAACTTATGGCTTTTCCCGTATGTATGAACTGCTATCAGATCAACTAAACCAACAAGTTCAGGTGTTTCGCCAACCTAGTCAAGCATTGCAGTGGCTAGGTATTGCCCCTGACGCTATCACCCTAGAACAGAATGATTAGCCTATTACTACTAGGAAAATACCGATATGGATCCATTTAATATCAGTTTCCGTAGGAAAAATCCGACGATAATACAACCTAATTGATCTTTTATAAATCTTTGTTACGACTGTTTTGAGCGAGGAGAAAGTCTATGATGGATTTACCCATACATAAACGGGATCCTAAGAGATGTTTTGCCTGCTCAATAGAAATAGCTCACACACTTGAACAGCACGATGAATACATTGCTATTTGGTGCGAAACTCATCAAAGTTGGTGTGGGGATCATACTCATAAGAGCATTAAAAACGCTCTAGAACATCTGAGGAAAACCCGATCAAGGCAATCCTCACCCAGTTCAAATCAAAATTAGTCTGCTTTATCGATTAAAAGCCCCAATCTCTAAATGCATCCCACCAATTGGCGGGATGTTTTTATGCACAGAGAGTATCATCCTGCTACTCTTTACCAGGCAAATTTAGCGTTGCTCTTTCTGTACACTAAAAGGATAATCGGCAACACTCTCAAAATCGTTTGGTGTAACACTACCATACAGCTTAATTATATAAAAACCTTTGTCATCAAGTAGAGTAGCAGGCAGTCTAACAATCACCGATCTTCTTAGTCCCTCTTGCTTGGCCTTAAGCAGACTCTCTTGCCAGATCTGATCTCCTTCTGCTAATTGCAATTGTGCACGAAACAGTTGGTAACCATCGCCTCCATCAAGTTCCAATTGCAATTCTATCGTCTTAGTACGTGCGGGAATCCGCAACTGTGTCGCTCCTCCACCTCGTATGGCTACCGGTGGTAAGACAAAATTACTAACCAGATCGTTTCCTGTTTGTTCACGCTCAGCTAGTTCACGTTCAAGCTGTGCATACTGCTCCTGTGCTTGCTGCAATTGTTGAGCGAGTTGTTCTGTACGCACACGCTCTTGCTGAAGTTTTTCTACTAATAATCGTTCGTCTAGACGTGCTACTCCATCTTGAGAATGTAGTAAGGTCAATTCTTCACGCAAGCGCCTATTCTCTAGTAGCAACCAACCACTGGTAAGCGCAAAGAGCAATACTGATGCCGCCATAAACGCCAACCACAACCATGGCAGTTGCCTTTTCATTAGTGTCGAGGGCTGATGCTCAGTTAACATTGTTACCGGCGCAACCTGCACAGTTGATCTTTTGCCAACATAATCGACCATTGCCTTAGCAATCTCCAATTGCTCGCGCCGTCTTTCAGAAATAAGAAAATATTCTTCAAAATGCTTCTGTTGTGATGGCGTCAATTCACCCCGTACATAAGCGTCTATCAATTCATCTTCTATGGCAAGAAGTTGCTCAAAGAGTGCCGGATCGGAAAGATAGTGCTCTTCTAATTGACTCTGCTCTGCCTCAGTTAGTTCGCCAAGCAGATAGGGGATCATCTTCTCTTCCAAGCTATTCATTATTCTCCCCCGCTATTGATTCCTTACTTTCTCTAGCTCTCTCCACACAGTTGCTGATGCACTTGCTAAGACCCTCACGAATCTTATGTATACGAATTCGTAAGGCATTGATAGGGATGTCCAGCCGTGCTGCCAGTCGGTTTCTATTCTCAATACGTGCACGCTGTTCGCCACTATGGTAGTCAATAAACAGCTCTCTTGTCTCAGGAGGCAGAGCTGCCAGGCAATGCTCTAGACACTCTAAATACTGTTCGCGCTCAATCTGCTCCTTCTTACGTTGTGCCACTTCTATAGGGCTTTCGGCAGGCTGCAAGAGAATTGCCGCGCCATTAAGCAGTTTTAGTTTACGCTCTTCCGTCTTACGGAACTCTTTAAGAACATTGCGTGCAACACCATGAAAATATGTGTATGGATTATTGACATTGATTATCGTGCCCTGCCCAATTTTGTGTAACACACGATCCATTGTCTCATCTGCATACTGCTCATAACAGGCACATCTCTGACATTCGAAGAATTTCATCAGCCGCACGCGAATCTCTTGATAGATAGTGCCTGCTACATCCCTGTCTGGATGTAGCCATCGCAGTAAGGCTTCAAAAGTATTTTGGGATGAATCTCTCTCTTCGATCTCTCTCAGCTTCTCTGTCATCGCACCAGTTCCACACTCAGCGGTACTCACCTTGCAACACAAATGCTGCCCAGTAATATGGTGCTTGCCAACGTTTACTGGCTGCCATACTTAACTGCGCAGCACGCAATGCCGCCGCTGGTGATTGCTTACGCTGTAACATACCGCGATAGAAACTCCCCATCAATTCAGCCGTCGCGCTATCATCAATATTCCATAAACTCGCCATCACCCGTGCAGCTCCAGCATGCATAAAACCCCTGGTTAATCCTATCAATCCTTCTCCTCGCATTACTTTACCAAATCCTGTACGACAGGCGCTTAATACCACCAACTCTGCTGGTAGATTGAGATTGTAGATCTCATGCAGTCGCAAAAAACCATCCTGTGGTCTACCTGCCTGATCAACTAATGAGAGAACTATACTAGACAATTCTGGATAAGAACTATTGGCTAAACCATGTGTAGCAAAATGTATATAACGATATTGAGCCAGTTCTGGACTTAGTGCTGTAGCACGACTTGCCTCGAATCCAAGTGCCTCGCGACTCTGTTCTTTACCTACCAATGAAATTATCTCTGCTGCCTCCTGACGCGAAAAACCTAAACGGGTAAATGGCAGTACCTCATTAGCTATACCTATCCCTTCAGCTTGTCCTCTCTCAGTAGATATCCGTTTTCTCCCGCTTGACGCTACTGATTTACCCGATTTGATAGATTGTAAGCGACGCTGCTGCCGTACACGTGGATCATTGCTATCAAAAACAGGATCAGCCAAAACTGCAATCATCTTGGTAGCAAGTTGGCGTTGGGTTAATTCCCGTCGCATTAGTGTAATCGTGAGAGCAGAAGGTAGATACACAATCTCATTCTCAGCGATCAATAGAGGATATGGTTGGGTAGCTGATACAGCAACTTGGGAAGGCACAACTGTGGGTGAAGGTAATGCCGCAAATGGCAAGTAATGTAATATTCCGTCTGGTACGATCAATACCCGTTTCCCCTGCAAAAGTGGAGCTACAGGAGCAAGTAACATACTACTTAATTGTGCTGCCGCAGGCCAATACTCTGTATCTGCTTTTACAACACGCTGCCGATATTGATCAGGTGTTTCAGCTAGGACAGGCTGACGTGCAGTTAATAGTTGATAAACGCGCCGTGCTAAAGATTCTATTTCAGATCTACTAGGCAATTGATAAGAAGTCACTGAGTTGGCAGTGACAACCCAGAGAAAACTGCGCTCCTTGCCCAGCACATATTCTAGTAATACTGTATTAGCATCAACTACCTGCTCTTGTAATTCTATAACACTGAGTGGTTGCGGGTAACTTAAAGCACGATAGCGTGGATTCTCTTTACGCATACGCGCCTCAACCTTCTGTAACTCTTCTAATATACCATCCACCTCTTGCCGAACCGTGACCGCCTGTTCATTGTTGCGATTTTCTGCCAGTAGACGTGTCAGGCGTGCGGCTTGAGTATTGAGTTGTTGCCGTAATCCCTGTTCTTGTGCAAGTAACTGTGGGTCAACTCCCCGGCGTAGATCCGCACGTGCTTCAACAAGCATCTCTAGCAGAGTGCGAGCACGTGCGCGCTCACTGGCCTGTAACGCTTCAGCATTGTAACCACGCTCAGGATAGCGTTGATGTAGTTGCATCAAAAGATCTATATAAAACTCATAATACTCTTGCACTTGAGCAAAATAGGAAGCGCGTAAATGTTGGCTTGCTAGACCTGTGCGTACTTGCTCCAGTAGTAGTAGCGCCTCTTCAATACGGCTTCGCGCAACATCAAGGTTATCAAGCACACGTGCAATACGCGCAAGTCCAAAAAGGGTTAGCGCTTCGCCAATACGATCGCCTACCCATTGTCGCCCAGAGAGCGATTCACGATAATATTCCCCTGCCGTTTGCCATTGTCCAAGTGCCTCATAAACTCCACCAATATTATGTAATGTGCCTGCTTCTCCACCACGATTGCCTGTGACACGCATCAGTGCTAGCGCTTGGCGGTAGTAATTCAATGCCTCTTGCCGCTCGCCCTGCGAATCATAGACTGCACCTAGATTATTAAGTGTATAGGCCTCTCCGCCAACATTTCTGACTTCACGAAAGATTATTAGCGACTGCTGATAATAGTCTAATGCCATTTGCCAATCACCATTGGCATCATGAACCGATCCTATATTATGTAATGAATAAGCCTCTCCATAGCGGTCTCCCATGGTCCGCTCAAGCACAAGTGCCTGTTGATAATAACCTAGTGCCCGCGCCATTTCCCCAAGTGAGCGATAGACTGCGCCAATACTATCAAGTGTTCGTGCCTCTTGTGTACGCAATGTTAATGTGCGTTGCAGCACCAGCGCTTGTTGGTAATAGTCTAGTGCTTCCGATTTTTCTCCAAGAAAATTATAGGCTAGACCAAGACTATGTAAGGTGTTTGCTTCACCTATATGATTACCCAATTCACGCCACAATTTGAGTACTTGCTGATAACAATCCAAAGCCGCTTTCAGTTCACCAAGAGAATAGTATATGGTGCCAGTGTTATACAATGTTGTCGCTTCGCCAGCACGATCTCCCACGACTCTTCTCAATAAGAGAGCTTGGTGATGACAATCCAGTGCTTTTTGCTTCTCACCCAAATAATTATGGATCAATCCAATGTTATCAAGTGTCTCGGCTTCCTCTCTACGATTAGCAGCAACTCGCCAATAGCTGAGAGCTTCGGTATAACTGGAGAGCGCTTTTTCTAACATCTCAGTAGTGGTAGCTCTGCTCGATTTCATTCCTTCCAGAAAAGCTTGTTGGGCAGCAAAGTTATCCCGATCAAAAGGACCCGCTGGCCGTAGAGATTCAACTTTTACCTGATAATTTCCGATCATCGCTTCCCGCATCGTTGCCTGCATCACAATACGGTAGTTGCCGGGAGTTGGTGTGATCAAATAGACCGACTGTATTCCTGGTGAACGATCCGCAGTATTTATCTCCGTAAGCTTTCTATTCTCGGGGTCCCAAGCTGTAATCAATAGATCTATACTGTGTGGCTCAAGTGTCAAGTGAAGGAAATGGTTAGCAGCTAAAGTACTTTGATAAGTATGTGTTTGATTAACAGCAAGGCGACGAATAATAGGTTTATCGATCTGTAGAGAGTAGATCTTTCCTCTGTTTGCAGCAACACGCAGGTTCTCTTCTCGCCCTCTGACCTGTAGTGGCACAATAGCAGTTATTATCAATAAAACTACCACGACCTTCAACAGCGAGAATCGCCAGCTTGCCAACACCAT
>JBFLVQ010000309.1:0-10687 GCA_040758525.1 Acidobacteriota bacterium | reverse complement strand
TTAGTGACCAGATAAATATTGTTGCACTCCAGTTGAACCAGATCACGATGGCGATACTAAGACTAAACTGATTAATGGTTGAGATATGTAAGACGATAAACATCGAAATACTGGCAAATATCAACCAGATAAAAGCAATAATAATATTTGCTAGCACTACCCGCCAGACCAACTGAGGTAATGGTAAATGTGTCCATTGATATCGTCGAATCATTACACGAAAAGCATGCGATAAGATAAATCCAATAATGCAGCAGAGTGTGATATGTAGAATTAACTTCCATCCAAATGGTTGAAAAGATAGGCCAAATCCCAGGCTGGCGATTAGGTAGATCGTCCAGCCTGTAATCTGACACATCCAGTAAGCACGCTCACTCATTGTTATTTGGTCCGATATTTTAAGAAAGTATCGATCTGTTGAAAGAGCCAGTTAGGATCATCAAGCATAACAAAGTGGCGTGCTGTATCGGTCATAAGAATTTTACACCCGGCTAGCTTGGCATATTGATCAACAAAAATCTTCTCCGTACTCTCTCGTGTACCATAGGGCTTATATGCTATCCAGGTACCTATTACTAATGTTGGTGATTTGATCTTACTCAATTCGTCACGAATATCTGTGGTATAAAGTTCATACATAGCTTGAGCAACTGTTTTTGGCTCCGATTCTTCACCCCACTTTGCTGCTAGTGCAACATTCTTTGGATCAGTAATCATTGACTTCAAAACAGGGCTATTCTGCTGAAAGGCTTTCCACTGTTCCGGTGTCTGATTAGTAATAATTGTGCGCATCTGCTCGGCTTGAGCTTTCATGGTTTCCACCGTAGCATCAGGTCTAATGACAGCAGGAAAAAATGGTAGACTATCAACTATTACCAATTGTCCCATCAGATCCGGCTCTTGCGCTGCCAGCTTAAGCGCAATCAAACCTCCCAAACTATGACCAACGATAATCGGTCTATCAAGCTTCTCAGTGCGAATATAAGTTGCTATTGCTCGATAGACAGTCTCTACAAAAGAGGTTGTCGCAACCGACGGTTGACCGGCAAAGCCAGCTAAAGTAAGAATATGACATTGATAACCATCACGATAATGTTCTGCCGTAGGGCGCCAAACTTCACCCGCAGAAGCGAGCCCTGGAATAAGAATTATGGGCTTGCCTTTGCCAATAATTTCAACATTAAAAACTTTTGCTTGCCCTTGTGAGTCCAAGTTATTGGCAAATGCACTAACCCTGCTGCTCGTGAATATAATAAGTAGAGCGAGAAGATAAACTAATCGACGAGCTTTTGTATTTGAGAAAAAGATCATTAATAACATCACTATCACCTCTTAATTATTGGCTGAATTTTAGCGCCTTTATACGCTTATATGCCACTTATAAACGTTTTATTGTTAATCGTGAGCTATTATATGATGAGCGGTTAATAAAAATGAAGAGCGGTAAAAGACTCTGATAAATACTGTGGTATTCACGAATCCATTCTCTTGCCTAGGCTAGTATACTGCCCGCCATTAAATTCTCAAGGAGAAACATTACATGTTCAAACAGAGATTAATTCTCATAATGAGAAATATTTTATCGATGAGATCTACCTATACTCTCTTCTTCTCAACAATTTTGGCAGCAGTAGCGCTAACCATTTTCGCTGATACAACCTTAGCTCAACAACAGACACTTTTGCGAGGCACTGTTGATGGCACTGTAACAGCTATCGACGGAAATATCGTGCAAATTCTACAAGGAAAACTCAAACTGGATCTTGCTAATGCTAGGATTGTCTCTCAGACCGGACAAATATTATCAGTAGCAGAAATTAAAAATGGTATGAGGATTCTTGCCTCAGTTACTGGTGATACAACAGAGAACAGCCCCACTGTTGTAGCAGATAATATTCTCGTACAACTCGATAATGAAGGAGCATTAAGCAGTACTTTGCAAGCAGTTGATCGTGCGGCACGCAGCTTGACTGTATTTGGTCAAAAGATTCTTGTCAATGACGAGACAGAAATAATTGACTTTAGCAGTAAAGGTATTAAAGAGATTCCATTTGAGAAACTTAAAGTCAAGAAGCAAGTAAGAGTTGCTGTACAAACTGTCGGCACAGATCTGATCGCCATTAGTATTATACAGATCAGATTAGGTCAGGTTGTTGTGCTACCAACAACAGTCCATTTAGGCTCTACATTAGAAATACCAGCAGAGTAATCTTAATCGTGGCGCGGTGGCTTAATGGATCTTTTTTGTCTTCTTTCGTATGTAGTCATAGAGAACATACTGACCAAGATTTACTACGGTAGTAAAGTAGGCTTTGCCGCGCCCTATCTCTGTAACCTTCTTAACAAAATCGACCAGGTAATGATCATCAGTAAGCATAAAGGTGTTGATAAGAATACCGGACTTACGACAGATGGCAACCTCTTTAAGTGTCTCTTGAATAATCGTAGGATCTAAGCCCATAGGATTTTTGTAGAGCAATCGACCTTCGGCAGTCTCTTCGGCATAATAGCGATAGGCACTGCCAGCACGCGCGGCCTCAACAAACATTGCTGAAGGCTTACCATCTGTGATCATTATGATCTGTTTCATATCCTTCTGTTGTGCCGACAACAGCCGACGTGATAGACGCAGCCCCTCTAGCGTATTAGTATGGTAAGGACCAACTTGTACCTGTGCCAGTTTTGAGAAGGGAATCTCTTCTGCTGAATCATGAAAGAGTACTACACGTATTGAGTCACCTGGATACTGTGTACGAATCAGATGTGCCAGCGCGAGCGCAACTTGCTTAGCAGGAGTAAAGCGATCCTCGCCATAGAGGATCATAGAATGGCTACAATCCAGCATCAGCACAGTTGCACAAGAACTATAATACTCTGATTGATGTACCATTAGATCACGATATTCTAGATTGATCGGCACACCTAAACCTTCTCGTTGAATCGCAGAAAGCAGTGTTGAATTGACATCTAGATTCAGTGTATCACCGAATTCATAGGGTTTAGGCGCCTCGCTCGCCTCTACACCAGTAGCAAGATGATTGGTATCGTGTCGGCCCACACTGCTACGTCCCAAACTTCCTAAGAGACTACGTAGGGCTTTATAGCCCAAAAAATCGAGGGCTTTATCGGTAAGCTTGAATTTGACGTTGCGTGTCCAGTCAGGATCTAGTCGGCCTTGCTCGGCCAATTGCTGACGTAGTCCTTCAGCCTGCTCCTCATCTTCGACAGTGATATAACCTTCTGCAAGTAATCTCTCGATCAATCGATCCAGTAGTTCAGCAAGTACCTCTTCGCGTATGTTGCCTTGCTCATCACCAAGTTGAGAAAGCTCTAAATCCGACAACATACCTTGTAGCAGCGCTTGACGAATCGCTTCCTTAAGCGCTGCTAGAGTATGCTCAATGGTTGGTTTGCGACCCCTTACACGACCTTGAAAGCCGCTCTGAAGTAGAAACTCGGTGAGTTTATCTAGTAGTTCGTCAAGGCCCAGTTCGGACCAATCGATTCCGCTCCACTTCGAATATCTGGTGAATTTCATAAACTTATTTTAATGGAATAATAGCGTTGAAGCTATACAGAACTGGGCAATAACCGCTATTCCAGATTAGATCAACTTTTGCGCGGCAGCGATCGCCTCATCTAAATTCGTCACTTTACCATCTAACTGTAACTCGTATACTGCACGGGTAATCTCGCCGACTCTTGGACCAGGAGTAAGCCCTAGCGCCAGCAGATGGCGGCCTAGTAGGAGCGGTGATGGTGGCGCATGTGCTATGCCTAGCTCATTAACACGTGCATGGAACCATTCCTGTGCTTCGGCATTGGGTGGTGCAGCGCCTAATGCATGCCGACCTAGTGAATCAGCCTTAGCAACACGATAGAGCAGTTCCAGTTCACATTTACGCGCTAGGCGGCGAAATGCCCCAGGCGTGACACGGTCTCGATCATAATAGAATTGGCCTGGTTTAAGATGATTGGCAACCAATACTACTACTTGCTCACGTACTCTATAACCATCAATAGTATGTATATTAAGCCGCTCCAGTAACTGTTCGGTGGGCGCCACACCAGCTTCTTCATGACTTAGCGAACGTATACGATCATCGATCACTTCAGTAGTGGCTGGCTTACCTAAATCATGACATAACACCGCCAACATAACTGTTACTTGACGGGCTTTGGGAAGATCATCGATCAATTTCACAGCCTCATCAATACATTGCAGTGTATGTGTCCAAACATCTCCCTCAGGATGCCAAGCAGGCTCTTGTGGACAATCTATCAGCGCCTTTAACTGAGGAAAGAGTTGATCTATCACACCCATCTCTAATCCTACCTGTAGGCCAATGGAAGGGTAACGGGCGCGTAATAATAGCTTCTCCATTTCACCCCAGATACGCTCATGTGGTAGATCAAGCAGGGAAATTGTACGACATAATGCAATGGTTTGAGGATCTACAATAAATTGAAAGCGCGCCGCGAACTGCATAGCGCGCAGTACACGTAGTGAATCTTCTACAAAAGTGCTGGCATCAACAATGCGCAAGCGCCGCGCCTGTAGATCATCTATACCATGATATGGATCAAGCACCTCACCATTAAGCGGATCACAGAGCAGCGCATTGATCGTGAAATCACGCCGCCGCGCTGCCTCTTCAATACTCATTTGTGGATCACCAGTCACAGTAAAGCCACGATGACCATAACCAGTCTTGGATTCATAACGTGGTAGGCTTACATCCAATTCAATACGTTGTGCTCCCTGACCAAAAGCAATTTTGTAAACTGTGAAGGCTTCACCAACAGTATCTACACGACCAAAACGTGCCAATACCTGTTGCAAACGTGCGGCATCAAGCCCATAAGCCTCTAGATCGAAATCACGCGCCGCAGTAGCGGCAGCGTGCGCTGCCGCATCATCATAGAGCCGCGCCATTACTTGATCGCGCACAAATCCGCCTACTAAAAAAGCGCGGCCACCTTCATTCTGTACGGCCGCGCAGATCTTTTTTATTGTTGCTACCGCTAAAGCGGTTTCATCAAGATTTAGTCTCATTTCTTCAAAGTGCGAACATGTGCTACTAATGCCTTAACCTCCTCGGGCTTGAGCACTTTGCCCCAAGCAGGCATAGAACCTTTGCCTGTGCCTTTACCTTCTGTAATCGACTTGGTCAATTCCTCGTCGGTCTCTTTGGCATGCCATTTAGCATCGGTGAAGTCTGGTGATTTAGGGGCTGTCTCTTTATTACCTTTACCATCCGCACCATGACAGATAACACAGCGTTGATCAAAAAGCTGTTTGGCCTTTTCTGGGGTGACAGCAGCACTCGCTCCCGCCGCAGTGCCAGGATGCTCACCACCCGCTGGTTGTCCTGGGTGTTCCCCTCCTGAGGGTTGTGACGGTTGTGACGGTTGTGATGGTTGTGACGGTTGTGATGGTGGCGCCGGCTGATCACTGCAGGCTACCAAGGGAAATAGTGCTAGTGTTACAATTGCTAATACGGTCTTGAGTCGTTTCATCAGTTTCCTCCTCATGCACAGTCTCAGCTATTTTAATCCAATCACTTTTTACAGTCGTGTTAAAGCGTAAGTTTTTCGCAGAGGTATGCCCGTAGCTGAGCAACATTAACTCGTTCCTGCTGCATAGTGTCACGATCGCGCACAGTTACAGTCTGATCTTCCAAGGATTGGAAGTCTACTGTGATGCAATAAGGTGTACCGATCTCATCTTGGCGACGATATAGTTTACCAATACCAGCGGTATCATCATAGACAGCACGTAAAAATGGTTGTAGATCATGTTTAATCTGTTTAGCCAACTCGACAATACGTGGTTCATTCTTCTTGAGTGGGAAGACAGCAACCTTAATCGGCGCCAACTGTGTATGTAGTTTAAGCACTACACGGGTATATTCATCACAGAGCTTGGCAGCAAGTTGGCGTACTTTCTTAAGCAGTTCGACACGATCGCCACCAGATAGATTACAAGTATCCTCAATGTTTAATAATGACTGTGGTAACTCTGCTAATGCTTTATTGAGTGCTGTGCTAATGGCACGCAGTTCTACGGCAGTAGGACCGTCTCCTTTATAAGTAGGCTTTTCTGCCTCTGCAATCTTTTTGTCAAGACTCTTTAATGCGGCTGCGCAGGCCTCACGTAATGGTACTAGATCCTCTTCTTTAGGTTCACTTACCAGTTCCTCATGATAAGCTTCACAGAGGAAGGCAAGTGTACCGCGATCAGCACCAGCAGAAGGTTCAATGACATAAGGAATATAACGTATACCCTTCTTACCTGTAGCAGGATCGAGATACTGCTCATCAAAATAGTCTAGCTTCTCTGTACTATTTATATTCTTAGTAAGCTCAAGTCGCTTTAGATCAGTTTCCGGCACATCCCTGCTATGAGCAGAGAGATCATAATCCTGACGATTTGCAATACCTTCTAATTCATTCCAACCCAATGAACCAGGAAAGAGATATTCAAGATCTGTGGTAGCTTTGGCGTAATGGGCTAGCTCTTCTGGTCCCTGAACACGTTTACGTAGGCGTGTAGGATCAATACCAAGTTGTACATACCAGTTAAAACGCTGCTCGATCCATTCAGCATGCAATGTCATATCATCCTTCTCGCCAGGCTGTAAGTATTGTGGCGGCTTGCAATAGTACTCAATCTCCATCTGTTCAAACTCACGTGTACGGAAAGTAAAATTACCTGGCGTAATCTCATTACGAAACGCTTTGCCGATCTGTGCTACTCCAAAAGGGAGCTTGCGTCGTGTTGTCTGCAACACATTGGTAAAGTTGACAAAGATACCCTGTGCTGTCTCTGGCCGTAGGTAAGCTAATCCAGACTCATCCTGTACAGGCCCCAAAAAGGTTTGAAACATTAGATTGAAGTTACGTGGCTCAGTTAGTTCGCCTTCACACTCTGGGCATCTCTCACCTTTAATATGATCAGCGCGAAAACGCTTCTTACACTTTTTGCAATCGACTAGTGGATCAGAGAAGGTTGTCTCATGACCAGAATACTTCCAGACTAAGCGGTTCATTATGATTGCAGCATCAAGCCCTTCCATATCGTCTCGATTATAGACCACGCTGCGCCACCAAGCGCGTTTAACATTATTCTTTAATTCAACACCAAGTGGACCATAATCCCAAGTTGAACCGATTCCACCATAAACTTCACTACTCTGAAAAATGAAACCTCGTCGTTTACACAACGAGACAATCTTCTCCATATCTACTGCCGGCATTTATAACTCCCTGATAAACTAAGGAATATTTGGAAAGGATGAATTATAATACATAATATGATTTCTGCGATACTATTAGCAGCAGGCGAGTCCAAACGTATGGGCAAACTAAAGCAACTGCTTCCGTTTGGTCAGCAAACTGTAATTGAATCTGCAATTGCTAATCTACATGCTGCCCGTATAGACGAACTGATCGTGGTGCTTGGCAGTTGCGCTCAGCAGGTGGCTGCCCAACTTGCCTATGCTCCAGTAAAACTAGTTACCAACGAGAACTATCACTTAGGTATGACCAGCTCACTTCAGACCGGTCTGGCAGCGATAAACTGGCAAGCTCGCGCCATTCTGATTGCACTTGTCGATCAACCACATGTACCACCATCTGTGATCGATCAATTGATCAATACCTACTACCAGAGTGGTGCACTGATCGTAAAACCACAATACCAGAATAGCTCTGGTCACCCCATCATTATTGATCTTGCCTGTCGCGCAGAGATCCTTGCACTTAATCCCGACTGTGGTCTACATCTGGTAACACGTGCTCATCAACACCAAACATTCTATCTAGCTGTTGATACTCCCGCGGTAATTGAGGATATAGACACTCCTGAAGATTATCGAAGAATCGTAGTACAGTCAGGAAAATAACCCATTATTTATATGTCTGGATTCCAGAATCAAATTCTGAATATTAGAAGAACCATCTATTAACACTCTCTTTACCATTCATACTAGTTCTCAGTTTCCAACCATTTACCATTCTAGAGCAATTTATTAGATAGCGGCACATAAGTTGCTACGCACCTCCTAGGATCAAAGCACAATCACTAGGGGGAAGCAGTAAATGGTTAAAAGCAGAACAATACTTTCGCTACTAATTCTGTTAACAAGTTATCTCCTATCTTATGGTCAGAGTTCTACCGCCACTCTGTCTGGAATAGTAAGCGATACCGAAAAGCAGAGCTTATCTGGAGTTAGTGTTATGGTAACAAACACTGCAACAGGCAGCGCTAGATCTGTAGTAACGGATCGTGAAGGCAGGTATAGCTTATCCAATCTTGGACCTGGTGAATATGAGATCAGTGTTGAGCAGCAAGGATTCAGCAGGACCACTTATGGAGGAGTGATCTTAACAGTTGGTGGTTCGGTCATTGTTGATATAACTATGACCAATGAAAAAAGTAGTACTGAAGCAACCATACTACAACCTGAGAGTCTAATCGAGCCGACCAAGGTAGATCTAAATAGAGTAGTAGAATCTCAAGATATTGCCTCATTACCCAACATAGGTAGAAACTTTGTCGATTTCGTTAAACTCTCTAGTGGTGTTGCACTAGGACGTGAGAATGTTGGTGGAGGACCATTTAAAGAACCCGATCTAGGTATCGGTTCAACTGCTGCGCCCCGTTTAACATTTGCTGGACAGTCTGAATTAAGCACCATCATTCAAGTGGATGAAGCGATCAATGTTCAAACTGTAACTGGGCTACCCTGTGCTACTCCTTCACAAGAAGCAGCCAGAGAGTTTCGTATCCTTAATAGCACATATCTAGCTGAGTATGGTGGCTCAATGGCTGGCTTTGTCAACATAGTTACTAAGTCAGGTACTAATGCTTTTCACGGTTCTGCTTACTACTTTGGTATGAATAACAGGCTCAATGCTGATTCTATTCTTGCTACATTAGGAGATAATGTACTAAGACAGAATCAGTTTGGTGCTACCTTTGGTGGACCAATTAAGCAGGATAGAACCTTCTTCTTTGGCAACTATGAGGGGCAACGTCGTGCTGAATCAAACAGATTTTCACAACTAATTCTCAATAACATCAATGCGATAAATGCAGTACGCACCAGACTAGGTCTTAAGCCTGAAGGAAGCAGTGTACGTGCCAACGACTATGATGAATTCCTGATCAAGGTCAATGATCAGCTAACTAGTAATAATGAGATCTCGGCACGCTACAGTTTTATTAACTCTGACACAGAGAACTTTCTTGGTGGTAGCCGCTTTGGTTCCCCAGCTTCTAGCGCAGCCAGGAATAATTTCCTACGTGATCAAAGTCTATCTGTTAAGCTTATCTCAGTATTTCCACCTGCCATTGTTAATGAAGCACGCTTTCAATTTGGCAGAAGATCATTCGACTTTCCCAGTGTGTTAAAAGAGCCAGCACTAGAGATTCTAAACCTGGTCTCTATGGGCAAGACTCCAGGCGATGTAGATTTTTATCGTGAGACAAGAATACGCTTCTCCGATAATGTTGAATCAATCTTTGGTAATCACCAATTGAAAGTAGGTGCAGAAGTTGATCGAGTACGTGACAATACGCAGTTGGAAGCTTTCTTTCCAGCCAGAATAATATTTCCTAATCCAGATGCATTCTTTAAGTTTACTCCCGTGGTGTTCTTCTACCCATATTTAAGCACTGCTGCTTCTCATCCTGGAATAAATCCTGATCGCAGTAGTGCCGTACCGGCAGAATGGGAAAATGATACTTTTTTCCATTTTAATCACAATAGCTATGGCTTCTTTGCCCAAGATCAATGGAAAGTAACGAGAAACCTCTCTCTTACTTTTGGTCTACGTTATGACTTTGAGAGCTATCCAAAACGGTTTGTTCCTACTAAAGATCTAAACAACTTCCAACCACGCATAGGCTTTGCCTATACCTACAATAAGAAAGGTGTCATTAGAGCAGGCTATGGTATCTACAATGATAGGATAGGGGGAAGCATTGGGCAGCTATTTACTTCCACAGAGTATTTCAGTGCTGCTGATCTACCCAATGCTACTAAGCTATTTCCAGACTTAGTGCCAATAACAGGTCGCTTTCTGATCTTTCAGATTGTTGGTCCAGCCGCTACTCCAGCAGCAACAAGATTTCTTAGCACAGGCCAATTTCCTGCCAATAACACTAGAGCGCCAGGCTTTTCCAGCAATCTTGCTGCTAACCTACGTACACCATACAGTCAGCAAGCCAGCCTACAGATCTCTCAGGAGCTTGGTAAAGGCGTGCTAGTATCAGCCAGTTATCTCTATGTTCATGGATTGAAGATAATCTGCCATTCCAACAATCTGAATGCTTTTCAGAATGGCGCACTACCTACTGGTAAAGCTATTCTGGGTGGCCGACAATTTCCATTACTGGGAGATTTCTATGTCAAAGGCAACTTCGGTATGTCGATATATCATGGTGGCACATTCGAGGTTGAAAAAAGATTTACTAATCAGTTAGCAGTACATGCCTCTTACACTGTCTCCAAAACTATCTCTAATCAAGATACCATTGCAAGTATCGCAGACTTTCCTGAAAGCACCGATATAAACCTTGAGCGTTCGCTCTCTCGTCAACACGTAGGACAACGCTTTACTCTCACATTCCTTAGTCAGATTCCTAAAAATATCCCTCTGCTACACGATTTTGTTATCA
>JBFLVQ010000308.1:0-10709 GCA_040758525.1 Acidobacteriota bacterium | reverse complement strand
TATCCAAGGCATTAGCTATCGTTATTGCAAGTTAATACAAGCTTGTGATGGTTATTCCTATTGAAAGGAGACGGCGCTGCCTCCGCAGCCTGAAGGCATGCGGTCTCCGCGCCCAAGAATGATGAAGGTTATAGCAATGCAAAATAGTAATATATCGATAAAGAGCTTGATGTGTACGACTCTTGTTGCACTACTATTGTTAAGTTTCGGCTGTGCCAAACGGATAGAATTAGTGCCAGACCGAGATCGACCATTGCCACAGGGTACAATTAGCAGAATAGAGAAACATAACGGTATAACCAGATATGAGTTGAAAGTAACTAATCTACTGCCTCCTTCAGAATTAGATTCAGAAGCCAATCTTTATATTGTTTGGGAAAGTTCCCAGGATGGTCGTATCGTAAAAAAAGTCGCACAATTAGGCGCAATCAAAGGCAGCAAGAAATTTACTGTAGAAACATCGCTAACCGATGTGCGATTTTACGTAACCGCCGAACTTGCCCCTGATGTTAATAGTCCAACTGGCCCAGTGGCGATAAAAGAGTTCTCCAGGCCAGCTACTAATTGAGCAGGTTGAAACATTACTGCGCAGTTTGCGCAGTCTGAGCTGATCATTCCTAGAAGAGAAGTCTATTTACAAATATAATTAGTGGTAGCAGGATAGCAATACTTATTTACGCAACAATGGTTGATTAGATGAATAGATTATATAGGCAATTACTTCTGCTATTGCTAATAGTGATAGTGATGACTGGAATGGTGAGTTGTCGATCCTTATTCGAGAATAGGGATCGCGATGTACGTAATTTGGAAAAGATCTTTGCTACGATAAAACAGTATCAAGCACAGGCATATCGTAATCAAGATTGGTGTAAAAATCTCTATTATTTACGAGGGAAATTCTCTAACAATAATGAGGCATCGACTTGTAACCTTTTTCCTGGGCCAGCACAAGCATTCGATAATCAAGCTACTAGTGATTTTGCTAGCCTAGCAAAACAGTTAGCTTCCACTGGTGTGCAGATACTATTTTTCGAAGTAAAATTCGATGACCAAGGAGAAATAAAAAATGCGCAGTTTCAGCTAGATTGCTCATTCTGCTCTAGACCACGCTATGTATATGAACCGCATTATGGCAATCTGCCTGAAGATATGCGTAACGAGATATGGCACACGAAAATTAACGAGAATTGGTATCTAGTAGAAGAAGATTGGAACTAAGAAAATAGTTAACCGGCTGCTTTCAAGCTATCAGCGTGTCGTAGACGTACAACCTCGACTGAGCAAGGAGCATGACTTACGACAGATTGTGCAACACTACCCAATAGCCAGCGCTTAATACCTGTGTAGCCATGCGAGCCTACCATAATCAGATCAGCAAGCCAGTTCTTTGCCTCATCAACAATCTCAGTACGTGGATCGCCCTGACGTATTACCGTCTCAACAACAAATTTTCCTACCTTTAGACGTTCTGCAATATCTGCAAGCAGGTTGGTACGTTTTTCGATCTTCTCTTGTTGAGCCTGTTCTGCCAGCCTAAGACTGGTGCCGGCATCATACCAGATCTCTGTTGCTGGTGGCGTCATATTCTCAATAATACTTAATACGCGCACGGTGGTATCAATAGGCCAGGGTCGTGCAAGAAGAGCTTTGACCGCTTCCAAAGAGTAAGGAGTATCGTCTACAGCCAAAAGTATTTTCATAATTTCCTCCTGCTGTTATCACACGGCCATACTGCTCATGCCGCTTTTCTGACACTTCCGTACTATTTCTACTGCACTTATTGTTCCAAAATGGCGCTATTAATGCAGTCTTTCTCTTATGTTGGTCTGTTTACGACCAAAGAGATCGCGTACCTCTACACCTTTGCCAAGCAGGGCTTCTCGCTGATCACGCCAGACTCTGCTATAACGATAGAAAGGTATACCTGGATAGAGGTGATGGATAAGATGATAATTTTGGTAGAGTAGCACTGGTGTGAGCAATGGGCTAGGTCGTACCATTGTAGCTGCGTAGACATTCTCTGCGGCGCTAATCTGATGTGGCTTATGTGGTAGGTAATCAAAACCATAGGCCAGTAAGATCACTGCAATACGTGAGGGTAATACCCACAGTAGTAGTACTGCACTAGTATAGCCAGTTAGACAGAGAGTAATCACGCTAGTCCAGAGGAGCGCCAGTGTAAAAAGAATCTCTATATATTCGGCAGTAGGGCGCTGACGTACCTGCTTTAAGTAGAAGAGGCAATAGTGTATATCTTGAGTAAACCAGCGCAATGGCAACAACCAAACTGAGCCGCTACCACTCCATAAGTCAGGATCTTTAACTGCATCATTGGTGTGGCGATGATGTTCTAGGTGTACATAACGTAGTGCAGGAAATGGGAACATCAGCACCAAAGCGCAGACTCGACCCATCACCTCATTTAGCCAGCGGATACGTGCTAATGTCCTGTGTGCACTATCATGCATAGGGGTAAAACTGATGAAAGCACACACAGCCGCGAGCACTAATCCCAATGTCATTGGAATAGTACCTTTCAGACTGAGCAGCAATGAAGTTATCCACAAGCTTAAGCAGCCTAGAGCAAGAAATAGAGTTGGCCAAGCCACCTTGGGCATACTCAAATAGGCTTTTGTACCTGAATGTATAGCCGTGCAATCTCCTACAGACAGGTCAGCCTCAGATTTGGCTATAGGTGATGAAACTCTATTCACGATAAGCCCTCCTCAAACTCAGTTTATCAAATGGTATTTCAAACTATTCAGTTTGTCACCATAGCGCAGCAATGCTGGGATCGCATTTAGGCGTGGTAGCTGGAAATCAGAGCAACTATATGATTTAATCTGTCAAATCAATTTCAAACATAACGAGGGAGGTCTGGTAATTATTCATGGATCATAAAGACAAACATTCTATGGAAAGCAAAGAGAGTCTCTATTCTCCTGGAGTAGGAACTTTTATCTCATTTTTTGTATTACTGGCCTTCACTATTATAGGAATGATCGCTGGTTCGTTTGGCGCCAAAGCTACTAACATAGGCGCAATAGGCGGCACTGTGGGAGGCTTTGTACTCGGCTTTATCTTTTTAGGGCTATTCGGTAAGAAACTTGTTAAATGATAGGCAGCAAACCAGTGTAATTGGAAATCCCAACTGCCTTGCAAGGAGTTGAATCGATGGAAAGAAGAAGACTCGGCAGCACTGATATGCAAGTCAGTGTGCTCGGTTTTGGCGGCGCTGAGATCGGTTTTGAAACGGCAACACCAGAAACAGTAGCGCAGTTACTAAATGATGCGCTAGATGCTGGCCTTAATGTGATCGATACAGCCGCAGCTTACCTGCAGAGTGAGGAATTGATTGGACAGGCAATCGCTCCTCGACGCAAGGAATATTACCTGTTCACCAAATGTGGTGCTACTGATGGCTTCACAAAAGCTGATTGGAGCCAAGCCGGAATCCTCAGTCATATTGAGCGTAGCCTAACCGCACTACATACCGATTATCTAGATCTTATTCAATTGCATAGTTGTGATATAGAGACACTACGTAAAGGCGAAGTGATCAGCGCGCTAGAAAAAGCACGCGAAAAAGGCTATGCGCGCTACATAGGTTATAGCGGCGATGGTGATGCTGCTCGCTATGCGGTTGAGAGTAGTAAGTTCGATACATTACAGACATCGATCAGTATTGCCGATCAAGAGGCTCTCGAATTAACACTGCCATTAGCGCGTGAGCGCAAAATGGGTGTAATCGCCAAACGTCCAATCGCTAATGCAGCTTGGAAGACAGGTCAACAGCCAGAAAATCCTTATCATCATGTTTATTGGGATCGCCTGGAGAAACTCAAATACGATTTCCTCAAGGGAGATCTTACTAATGCAATAAGCGTGGCTCTGCGCTTTACGCTAGGACTAGCTGGTGTACATACTGCCATTGTTGGCACAAGCAAGCCTGGTCGTTGGCGCGAAAATGCAAAATTAGTGGAGGTTGGTGCATTATCGTCCCAACAGTTCGACTATATACGTGCACGCTGGCGTGAGGTCGCTGATGCTAGCTGGGTTGGACAGATTTAACTAGAAGCAGATAATCATTTAAGAATATATTTTTGTCCTTCGCCTTTGAGGAAATCCAACAACCTTAATAGGTTTGGCGAAGGTGCGCCTTTAGTGACTACAATCATAGGTCTGCCTATTACTGGAATCGATGGCGCCAAGACAGTGTCATCATTTATTCCTAGCGGTCCCATAGCGATTGCGCCTTTAATAGCCGCCACCTCTTTTCTTAATTCAGGAGTGAAGCCGGTTATCGATTTAGCATTTTTAGTTACGTTCTCGTTATCTAGAGCTTGTTTGAGGAAAAAAGAGTTTGTCCCGGTCATGCTCTGGCTCCATACCACGGTAATTTTTAGATCTCGACCAGTAATCTCTTTCCAGTTGGTAATCTTGCCGGTAAAGATAGCCTTTAGTTGCTCCTGAGAGAGTTTTTCTACTGCCACTTCCTTGTTAGTAATAATAATGATCCTATCTCGCCCTATTACTCGATACTTAAAAGCATTCCTATCTTGTACATGTATACCTTTTTCTGCTGCCAGATCCATCCATTCATCAAATGGTAGCGCTGCAGAAATCGCTTCCACAAAACCTTGATCAAGCGCAGCAACCATCTGTTCAGCATTTTTTCCCGTTAGGTTCAACTTTAAGCCAGTGGTTTTTTCAAAAGGCTCCTTGATCCTTTTAAAGATATTTTCGGCAGCGGCTGTACCAGCACAAAGATCTATCTGTTGAGCATTACCATTACTGTTTGCGACCAGGACAATGATAATGCAGATAGCAAGTTTAACAATCCGTGAAACTGAGAACATAGGATCTCCCCTTAATGATTGTCTGAGTTATCGACTAGCTTAGCCGCTGCCTATTACTGCCAGGAAAATTTATAGATTTTCCATGATCAAATTATATGCCATATCCCTGGAAAGCCTCTTTATAGTCAACAACCCGTTTATAATTTATAATTTATTGAATCAAATAGATCAGCGTAGCAAGATATCAAAAGTCTGATATTGAGAAGAGCTGTCTAAGATTTAGATTTACTTACACGATACTCGACTATGGACTATTTTAAGGAGAGTTTTTACATAACTGGCGGTACGTTACGTCATGATGCTGCCTGTTATATTGAGCGACAGGCTGATGTAACAATCTATGATACCTTGATGAAAGGGGTATTCTGTTATGTCTTAACCAGTCGCCAAATGGGAAAATCATCTTTAATGGTGCGAGCGGCAATGCGACTACGACAAGCGGGAGTTGCTGTTGCTATGCTCGATCTGACAACGATAGGACAAAACCTTAGTGTCGAGCAGTGGTATTATGGACTCATCACCTGTTTGGGAGAACAACTTGGTCTTGAGGATGAGTTAGAAGCAGTATGGCAGAAATTTAGCAATGCTGGACCACTGCAACGCTACCTATTAGTTGTACGCGAGCTAGTAAGATCGCTATACACAGGTAAGGTAGTAATCTTCATTGATGAGATCGATATTGTCTGCAGTCTACCTTTCTCTACAGACGAATTTTTTGCTGGTATTCGCGAGCTTTACAATCATCGTACAACAGAACCAGAGTTATATAGGTTATCAATCTGTCTATTGGGTGTGGTAGTTCCTTATGATCTGATTCAAGACACTCGTCTTACCCCATTCAATATCGGTCAACGCATTGAACTACTGGATTTCACAGCGCAGGAAGCTGCTACACTAGCAAAAGGCTTACAATGTGATCCTCCTTTAGCGCTGGCGCTGCTTCAACATATACTTACCTGGACGTATGGTCATCCTTACCTGACGCAACATCTCTGTCAAGCTGTTGCAGAAAGAGCGCTGAAGAGTGCTAGCGAAATAGATAAACTATGCGAAGAACTTTTTCTATCAAATCATGCACGAGTTAAAGATACTAATCTACTCTTTGTCAGAGAGCGAATCTTGCATTGCAAAGCAGATGTCGCTGCCTTGCTAGATCTGTATAAAAAGATTCTTGACGGTAAGTTGATACGTGAAGATGAGACTAATCCTCTCGTTGATCTATTACGATTATCTGGCATTGTACGAGTAGAAGATGGTTATTTCAAAGTACGTAATCGTATATATGCACATGTCTTCAATCGTGAATGGATTGAAAAGAGCATACCAGATGCAGAGAGTCGCCGACAACGTGCTGCCTACTGGAAGGGGTTACTACGTGCCGCATCAGTTGCAACATTGATAATTGCTACAATGGCATACTTGATCGTAGACGCAAGAAAACAGCGTAGCTTTGCCGAACAGGAGAAAAATCAGAGTCGTCGGTTATTGTATGTTGCTCAGATTAATTTGTCTCAACAAGCCTTAGAAAGCTTGAATATTGGTAGAGCAAAGGAACTGCTTGATGCACAAAATCCTCGCTCAGATCAGCAGGATTTTCGTGGTTTTGAATGGTATTACTTATGGAAGAGTTGTCATCTTGCCCGTATATCACTAAACCTAGAACAAGGTATTGAGTCATTAGCAATGTCTCCTGATGGCAAGATTCTTGTCACTGGCGATATCGGTTCTCAGATAAAGTTTTGGGATATTGCTAGTGGAGAACTCTTGGCAACCTTGGTTAGTAACTCTGACCGGATTAATGCAGTAGTTTTCTCACCAGATGGCAAACTGCTGGCAACCGGTGATTCAAGAGGAATAATAAAGTTTTGGGAAGTAGCAAGCAGACGAGAGATAGCAAGTATTGTAGGTCACAAAGGTAGGATTAAAAGCATGGCTTTTCTACCCAATGGTAAAACCCTAGTTACCAGTAGTTGGGATAGAACCATAAAATTGTGGGATATTGCTAGTAGTAAGGAGCTTGCTATTTTGCAAGGTCATACAGATAGTGTGGAAGCATTGGCCATTCTTCACAATGGTCAACAGATTGTTACGGCAGGTTCCGATCACACTGTAAGAATTTGGCAGTTGGCAAGCAGAAAAGAGCTAGTACGTCTGGGTGAATATACTAGTCCAGTTCTCTCACTAGCCGTTTCACCAGATGGGCAGAGATTAGCGACAGGAAGTTATGATGGTAGTGTAAAGGTTTGGGATTTAACCACCAGACAACTACTTTTTACCTTAAAAGATCATTCTGCCGAAGTTAATGTAATAGCCTTTTCACCTGATGGTAGGATACTAGCAACCGCCGGCTCGGATAGCTCGATCAGGCTCTTTGATTTAACGGCTAGACAGCATCTGGTTACCTTTAGTGGACATTCTAATATGGTACGTGGAATGGCTTTTACTCCTGATGGAAAGATACTTATTACTGGCAGTAGAGATAATACTGTGAAGTTCTGGGACATCTTAAGCCGACAGCCTTACACTCAACAAGCTCATTTAGATGAGATCTGGTCAGTCACTTTCTCTGCTGATGGCAAGACCTTGGCTACAGCAAGCTGGGATAAGACTATTAAACTTTGGGATGTTAAAAGTAAAGATCTAATAAGAACATTAATAGGACACACAGATAGAGTCTATGCAGTAGCTTTCTCTCCAGACAATAGAATAATTGCTTCGGGAAGTAAAGATAGCACTGTTAAGCTCTGGGATGTTACAACAGGAGACCTATTAACAACTTTAACTGGACATAAAGGTGAAGTACTTTCTCTACATTTCTCTCCAGATGGCAAATGGCTAGTTAGTGCTGGAGAGGATAATTTCGCCAGGTTATGGAATACCGAGACTTGGCAGTTGATGACAACTTTACGTGGGCATCAGGCAAGAATCTGGTCTTGCGATTTTTCTCCTGATGGTAAAACACTGGCTACTGCAAGTGAGGATAGACAAGTATTAATATGGGATCTAGCAACTCAACAATCATCTTTAATCCTTACTGGCCATTCGAATATGGTTATTGCCGTCGCATTCTCTCCAGATGGTAGAATGCTTGCTACCGGTAGTTATGATGGGATTGTAAAACTTTGGGACACTACTACTGGTAAAGAGATCGTTACTCTTAAGGGCCATACCAATAGAGTCTACTCGGTAGTATTTTCGCCCGATGGTAGACGCTTAGTAACCAGCAGTTTTGACGCTACGATAAAGCTATGGGATGTCATTACCTGGCAAGAACTGATCACATTGAAAGGGCACACAGGACGCGTACTCTGTGCGATCTTTTCTCCCGATGGTAAGATACTGGCTACATCTAGTGCTGATAAGACGGTAAAATTATGGCAGACTGCTTCCCCTCACGAAGTTATCAAAGGCGTTTTTTGAAATAGTTTGTATATAGTTGGCAACGTGCTCTAGCATCCTCTGGAGCATATCCAATAACTAAGCCAGCACTACGCAGCCGGTAGAAACTCTCTGGTTGAGGAGCAGGTCTGTCATGTAGAATCTCTCGAAATGCATAACAGAGTTCTGTATCTTTATTGAGATTGTTAAGTATGCGACGTAGATGGCTTCCTAACAGACCTTCCTCACGCTGTGCTTCCTGTTCAAAATCTTTTAATGTCTTGCCACTGGCAACTTCATAAAGGCATAGACGCACAAGGTAAGGATGTCCACCCACTAGATTAAAGAGAGATAATATTTGTGCATCACTATGTAATGGTCCTCCATAGCGATAGTTCAGCTCCTGTACTTGTGAGATGGTAAAATCATCTAGTAATACTTGTGTACCAACATTAAAAGGTGATTGATTAGGATCTTTGATAAAAAGCTGTACCTCGGTAGCATAAGCAATTGCCAAGGTGAGATAATGCCAGGGACCTGCGGGGTCGAGCGAGCGCATATTATGCCAGGAACGAAACAGCCCAAATACTGCGCTGGAGTAGTCGTAACAAGTAATACGGTCCACTTCATCAAGTCCCCACACAATCGGCGTAGATAGTTTTGCTAGTACTTGAGATTTGATATAGCGTTTGAAGTTTATATTGGGACTACTTTTAGATTGCCAACAAGACCTCAGAGAAATATCTAGATCTAATTCTTCACTGAGCAGATCGCCTAGCAATAAATAGAGCGATTCGGCAGATTGTAGATCTATTGAGCTTAAGATCTGAAAATCTGTTAATACTACTTTTACGCCCGCTTCACGAGCCTGCTGTAGCGCTCTGGCAAGTAAGGAGGTTTTCCCTATTTGACGAGGACCCTTGATTAGAATGATGCTATCACGACGCGAGATTGCCGCACGAACTTGTTCATCGGCAGAACGAGTAATATAGAAATTTGAGTCTAATGGTACAGCACCGCCAATTGCCTCAATCCTTTCCAATGGTAGAGAGATTAGTCGCTCCTTTCTCTTGCTAGGCAATGATTTTGCCTCTGACATGCTATTATTGGTAGGATTCTCGTCATTGACAACATTCACCTGAGCAATAAACCGGTAACCGCGCTTTGCCAGTGTTTCAATATAGATGGGCTTATCACGACTATCGCCTAGTGTCTGACGTAGAGTTGAAATTTGGCGGGCAATATTGATCTCCTCAACAAAACTATCAGGCCAGATCTCATCTAATAATCTATTCTTAATAATAGTCTGTCCGCTGTTCTCAACTAGTAGTAGTAGCACTTCGAAGGCTTTCATCGTGAGCGGTACGGGCTTGCCTTGATACTGCAATTCGCGTTGTTTCAGATCAATATAATACTCTCCAAACTGGTAGCCTAATATTGCCTGTTTTTCCATCAGTTGATCCAGTTTTCAAAAGATATTCCGATAAAGTTGAAAATATTATACTGAAAGATAATGCCGATAGAAAGCGCACAGATTCAAAGATCATTTTTCAAAAATGATTAAGAGTTTTTTCAAGACTAGATTTCTCCCACAATGTTATAGTCCCGCTTAAGTGATTAGGAGTACAAGATAGTAAATATCTTCTTCTTTTCCCATTCCTGCCGCGATTGACTGCTAATTCTGATGCTAATTTTGAAGGAGTAAAGAATGAGTAACAATAATATGTTAATTGAAGTAACTCGTAGAAACATGCTTAGGATGCTCTCACTCACAGGCGCCGCCGGGATATTGACGCTTGCACAAGGGTCAATATCGCCAGGGATATCTGCAATGTTGGAAGATAGACAATTAATAAAGAGTATAAAGACTGCGCGTATACCATTAGTATTACAAGTACCAGTAGAGGCAAATGCGGTTTTTTATCAACTTGGACCAAGCAAGGTAGAAGTGCGTTTCCCCGCTGATGGAGTTGGATATATGATGGCTGGGCGTAATCGCTTCCGTGATCAGGCTGACCTGATCGCATATCTGTCACAACTGTTCCCAATGCGCCAAGAAAAGGGCGGCTATCGTGGCACAATCAAGCGTGTAGGCAAGTATCGTCGTGTTGATGCAGAGAAAAGGCCTATATTCACTTTTGGCGATCCAATGCTTGATCTTATTACTGATGCCAATGGTATGGTAAATATTGCTGGCAAGACATATGATATGAAGGCTGCCGAGTTGGCGGATCCAGAACAGCGTGGCGGTGGTATTCTTGATGAGGATGGCGCAGCTAGTTATGAAAGAGTAGATAGTCTGTTTAAGAAGAGTAGCTTTACCACAGAACCTGCCTCTGCCACGCAGTCAAATTGCCCTGCTAGTCACTGTTTTCCTACTGGATGTCCTTCCAGTCCTAAGATGAAATTTCGCGCTTGGAGAAAAAACTATGTTGCTTATTGGAGTGAGGGTTCAGAGATAGAGACCTG
>JBFLVQ010000307.1:0-10712 GCA_040758525.1 Acidobacteriota bacterium | reverse complement strand
CATGACGGACACGCCAGATACGGCTGTCAAGAAAATAGTGGGTAAACCCAAATCCCCAAAAGAAGCCAAAAGCCAGCTCGCGCGTCAATTCATGTGGATGGTAATGGCCCAACCAATAGCCTGGTATACGGTAAAGTGCGCTGAAAAGCAGTGCGGCAATCACATAGTAAGCAAAACGATGTGTCACCCAGGCTGGCAACCAGCCATAGCGACGCGCTGCTTCTTGCCGTGGTTGATAGCGATTGCGATTATAGAACCAGATAATTCCATGATATTGAATATTATGAAAGATCGTTACGGTAGGCACAGAATCGAGCGGACCCATATAATGGAAGGTAAGCCAATGTAGTGGTATCACTGCTAGCATCAATAGATACTTTGGTATATTTAGCGCCTTCCCATCACGCATTCGCTGTAGCTGTCGCACAATAAATGCTACTGCTATTGTCACGATTATTAGACGTAATATTGGATCAAGCCAAGGCAGTAACTGTGCAAGAGCATACTGGCGTGGTATGCCCATCTCTTCAACCTTATAGATAAAAAAGCGTTGAAACGGTGGATAGATAAGCATTACAGCAAGAAAGAGACGATCTAATAGATTGTCAATCTTGGCCAAATCATCATTCTTCTTTTTGTAGAGCACCATAAAGCCATAATGCTGGCGGATCACATGGTAGTAGGCCCAGGTTGCCACTAGTAGCAGTAGTATTGGCTGCAGTTCTAGCAGCACCAATGTTGGTCCTAAGGAGAAGAAGACCAGTAGGCTGCCAAACAGCAGTTTGCCACGTTTTTTTCGCTCTTCACGATCGAAGTAGGTGCGTGAGGCCATAGCAAAGATATGCGGACCATCGAAACCTAACGACCAGATCCAGAAGAGTATGATCATAGGTATGCCTAGACCAACATTGAGCCAGATATATAGGTAGCCTGCTAATGCGCTACCAATAAAGAGTAGTAGATCGGCAGGTCTATTAACGATCCAGCTTACGCTCAAGCGACTGGACAGGTTATTGAATGGCACTGGTATTGCGCTCATATAGGCTACCTTAGAGAGTTTATAAATCGGCTCAGATACTTACATAATCTTGTTACCATATTTCTTTATCCCGTGCAATGCTACGCTTCCTGCTCTATATGGCAAAACCGTGCGCACTTTTACGCAATCACAAATTGATCTGAATTACTAATAATAGTCTAGTAAAGGCAGCGCCAGACAAGCTGAAGATTATCGAAGAGAAATTGATCTGTTATGCCCCTGTTGAGTCGCTGATAACGCTAGCGAACTCGGCATTGATAAACGAGCACAACGATTAATCAAGACACTAGTGAGTTAGAGACTACGCCGAATTAAGTAAGACATCTTGATAAAGAAAGTACGACTGTTGCGTCGAAAGCCTGGCTCCTGTGCCCCTGTAAATGGGCTAAAGCCATTTATATTGAGATTATCATTATAGCCAATATAGAAGGATGTGCCAGGATTAGGCGTCCAGCCAAATAGGAACTGTCCCTGTGCATTAGCAAAGAGGGTTTCATAATCGATACGTGCCCGTACAAAAGTGAAGCGAGTAAACTGATAGGTAGCACGTAGCGAATAGATATTTGTGTCAAAGGCGACTCTACCGGTATCTCTGCGGGTTAGTTTGCTTTTTGTGTAATCGAGCGTGACACGCAAAGCGTCTGTGGGTTGATAAGCAAAAGATAGATTTACATCTAAAAGATTGCCGGCGCCAGGATCGAGTGGTGCCTTAGGGTTGGCGAGTGCTGCAGGACTAACACGTGGGAAACGTGGGCCGGCGCCAAAATCGAAGTCGAACACACCACGATCGTAATTAACAGAAGTGAAAACAGAATACTTTTTACTAGGCGTGGTCTCAAAAAAGAAGTAGTAGGTACGCTTGCTAGTGGTACGTTCAGGTTTGCCGAAAAATGCTCCTGATTGCAAGGCAGTGCGTCTGCTACCAAACTCCTCCTCAAAGAGTCGCTCATAGCCAATACGAAAACTGCCCCCAATAAAGGTCTGTCGGGCAAATCGCAATGTGAATTCTGGTGACTCATCAATCCGCTGTTCACGCCCTTGCCAGTCATAATTATTGGTAAGAAGATTGACAACACGCCAAGAGATAAACTTACCACTCGCTTTAGGTTCAGAACTGAAACGTAAGAAGATGGAGTTTGAATTGATACCGGTCTGTCGTGTAAAGCCAACGTCTGCGCGATAGTCACGCGAGCGCCCTTCACCACTGACAAAATAGCCAAAAGTGCGCCCAGTAAAGTCATAGTTCCAACTGTAACCGATCGCATTGCCAGTACGGTAGATACTACGACCTTGTGCTGGGTCAAAGAAGAAACGGCGTGAATTAGTACCAAGTATTTGGAAGGTAAAGACCGTCTTTGGATCAATAACTAACCGCCCATCGAAGCCACCTAATTGATTGTGTCGCTCAATAAAATTATAACTGGTAGCAATAAACCCTAAACTAGACTCCTTACCAATGTCTCGCTTTAGTCGTATCACACCAATATAAGCATTCTTGTCTAGGAATTTAGCGATACGTGGTAAGGTCTCGGGATCCTCACGCTCCTCTTGACTGAAATTACCTGGCGCATTATCGGAAGCTAGTAACAGGCCAAAGGTATTGCGGGCACGCTTACCAGTCAACTTAACAGCATAATCTGGATCGATGATTGCGCGTGTATGTACAGCATTAAGTGGGGTACGAAAGATATCTATACCTTCAAGAAAGAATGGCCGTTTCTCTTCAAAGAAGATGGGGAAACGCTGGTTGGCAGTAACCACCGTTTGATCCGCTTCTACCTGAGCAAAATCTGGATTCAAAGCAAAATCGAGTGTGATATTAGGAGAAATACCCACTTTCATAGTAAGGCCAGGTTCTAGATCGAGTGGGGCATTAACAAAACGGCCAGAACTAGTCAATGGTAATGTACGCACACGCTTGCCCGTCTCCGAGACTGTCAGGCTAGGGATAATCTCAAGCGTACGTTCTGTCGAGATATCCTCAAAACCTACGATATGGCCGGCTTGAGGGAGATAACCAGTAATATCACGCGAGATAGGCATCCAAGAATTTAGTTCGTTATTGAACCGTTTAATACGACGAAAAAAATGTACTCCCCAAAGTTTCTCTTTACCCGCCTCATAGCGTAAGGATTTAAATGGAATCGCCGTCTCTACCTGGTAGCCGTTTTCCGTTAGCATTCCTTTAGATTCCATGACAATATCAACACTAAAATCTTCGCCACGGCCTTCTGTTAATACACCATCTGCTTGTACCCCTAGTGGATTGAAGAAAAACTCATAGGATCTGCGCTGATCATTAAAAGTATCTAGATATACTCCCACATTGTCGTCATCAAATATCCCATCACGTTTGGCTACAGTAGCGCGCACCTTGCCTGGTTCATCATAAGCACGAAATGCAATATAAAGGAATTTAGCATCATAACCGATAAGAACATCAGTAGGCTGTGAAGGGGCAATATTATCGCCCGGTGAAATCTGATAGAAGTCCTTGAGAAGTCTGGCATTCTTCCATACATCTTCATCAAGTCGCCCATCAATAACAGGTGGTTTATCAAAACGTGAAATTGGTACGGGTTGAGATTTTTCTGGAGGCACAACAAAGGCAGTTCGAGCATTAGTGACCTTAGGCGATTCATCCCAAGCTTTCACTGGCATCACACAAATAAACAGCATAAAGAACAGATAAAACGGCAATCTTCTCTGCATTAATACCAAACTCCCCCCCCATCCCTGGTAACCTTGTACGATCGGCAAAGAGCAATTGCTGCACCATTCAACTCGTTGTCCCAAAGCATTATCTCTCATAACTTAGTATAGATGCAAAGTAATTAGTAAATTTGCGGCGCCCGATTTTGGGAAATTAATTTCCCAAAATCGGAGATGTAGATCATATTCTGTTCAGAATCGCTACCTACCTGTGCTAAAGTACTAGCATTATCCGTAAAATAGCGAGTAAATTCCATCAATGTAAAGGTAAAAAATGGTAAAACTTGTCAACAAATTGTAAAACTGCTTTCTCTCGTACACAGCAGCATCAGTTAGACTGCCGTATAGAGATTGTACCATTGACATTATTCAGTTTCACCATCGCGCTACCATTACCCAACACACCAGAAAGTCTACTGCCGACATATTTACCTCTATGGACAGTCAGACCAAAATCATTCTCTATATCGCCATGAACCGTGTTGGCTCTAAGCTCTGCATTGATATTGACAGGTATAAGCAGTTCAATACTGCCATTGACCGAATTGAAGTGGCTACGCTCGCCCTCTGGCAATTGTGCTAGCGAAACTCTTAAGGGACCATTAATTGTAGCGAGTTTTGCCCTATTAACTAGGGCCATTGCAGTAACCGCACCATTGATCGAGGAGGCATCGATCTCACCTGTAATACCTGAGATATCGAGTGAGCCATTAATGAGCTGGATCCTCTCCAACCGTGCTGTGCGCGGCACTGTCAGGGTAAATTCAACACTGGCAGGATTGCGATAGCAATCCTCTTGATGCCTCTCTGGATATCTAGTTTTAATATAGATGCTATTAGCAGTAGCATCTATTCTGATCTCAGCTTCTGCCAAGCGTTCTCTAGTGCGTCCCTTCTTTACCGCATCAATCTTAACTTCATTGCGATCCCAGGCCAAGATCTGCACTGAACCATTAATGTTCTGTAGGCTCACCAGACCATTGGCAGCCAATGGATAGCTTTGGTGAAACTCCTCGCTGACTTCATCATCATTATGGGCAAAAGTACCCATAGTAACTAGACAGATCAGTCCAATAGCGAAAAAAAGGGCTACCAAACGGTGTTTAGTCATATCTAAAGCTTCTCCTTAAAGATTGGGAAAATTAGAGTGTGCCCATTGAGAGGCGTACGTTGCCATTGATACTGGTCAGAGAAATAGGAATACCGCCACTGCCTATGCGAGCACGAAAATTATTGCGATCTATCTTGCCTTCCACAGTAACATTAGGCACTTCTGCATTGACCTTACCATTAATACTATGTACAGCCAGATCAGCATTTACATCTTCAGTAAAACGTAGGTCTATACGTCCATTGATACTGGTCATATCAATGCCACGCTGGTTCAGTCGTGCTACGGTTACTGTGACACTTCCATTAATAGAACTAAGTGTAAGGTAACCAACTGCTTTTGCTACTTCAATACGGCCATTAATACTGGCCAATTTAGCGGGGCCTTCTAATTCACCGACCGTGACCCGGCCATTAATACTACTGGCAGTCAGTTCGATCTGATGAGGGACCTTAAGCAAGACCCTTTGATGCACTTCGGCGTGCCGACCACGGCCACGCTCATTTTCACCATGGATTGATAACCCAGAGGAGGTCTGTTCCACGATAACTTTGCGAAATTGTAAATCTTCGCGACTGTGCGCTGAGCGTATAATATGTACTTCTGCAGTATTGCCATTGGTTGTCTCAACATCTACTGCGCCATTGATTGAATGAATATCGACACGCGCGCCAGGTGAAAGTTGATAAGTTTTACGAAACTCGTCGCGCTCCTTTAGATCATCTATCTCGAAATTCTCTGTTCCGGCAAGAGCAACAATAGAGGGAAAAACCATTATTACCAAAAGACCCAAGCTACTACTTATCCATCTATGCCTCATATCAAAACTCCTTTAGCTATTTTTTATGATCTTTATCTTTCTTACGTTCCTTAGTTGTGCCGGTACGAGCTTTGCTGAGTTTTACCGTACCACTAAAGGAATCTAATGTTATTTGCGCCTGTCCATCACCAAAACGGCCTGTCACACGCCGATTGATCTGCACAGGAGATTCCAGTGTCAATGTAAAATCGGTCTCAATATCACCTGAGTAAGAGGAGAGGTGTGCGGTAAAGCCTGGTGAGTCGGGTGATATTACCATTAACACTTCGCCGGAAACGCTCTTTAATCGGTAACGACCGTTTGCACGAATCGCGCCCGTGAAAGTGACATCACCGCTTACTGTGGCTGCATCTATATCCTCGCCCACGTCCGATAGTTCTATTGATCCACTAGCGCTATTGGCTTCTACACGCCCTTTCACATCTTTTACACTGATTGAATCACTAAGAGAGACTACCTGCACATTACCGCCAGCCTTAAATACATTTATACTGCCACTAGTAGTAGAAATATTGACTAAACCTTGTACGTTCTCTATGTTTGCGTCTCCATTCAAGAGTTTTGCGGAGAGATTGCCTTTCACATTTTTGGCAACTAGATCACCATTGTTAAGATGTGCGCTGGCAGAACCATTCACACCATTGATACTGACACGACCATTTGATCCACGTGCTTCTATGGAACCGGCGCCATCGACATAGATATCACCACGCGAGCTACTTGCTTTAATGGCGCCCTCGATTCCTTTGATCTCTATATCACCACGTGCGATCGTGACAGATTCGATCTGAGCGTAACGAGGCAGTTTTACTTCTAAATCGATCTCTGCGCCACGTTGTCCTCGGGCCGGACAGGAGAGCATTAAACAGGGTTGAGCCTGTCCTGAAATCATCTCTACTTGAATCGGTTCCAGACCATCTTCACCAGTGGCCTGAGCCTCCACATCATCACGCTCCCAACCCGTGATCTTGATACTGCCGATCTGGTTACGTATGGAAACGCGGCCACCGCGTTCTAACTTCATACTCACGGGCCCTGTCTGTCCAGCAATAATAAGTTTGCCATCCTCACGTCTGTTTTGAGCAACCTCACAACGCTTCTCAGCAACAGTTTGTGCAAGCGTTATCGTTGTGCCAGCACAATAGAAGATCAATATAAAAATCGACCAGATCCTGATATTCATATTTTCCCTTGATATAGATTCTTTAGCTTAGCGAAGACTGTGGTGTGATAATTGGCTACCTTCTACGCAATGCTAGCGATCCCTTATAAGTCTTAAAATGGAGCGGGGAGCCACCACCATTGACTGTACCTTGCATGGCATCACCGCCTAGACGGCTCGACAGCGTAACAGGAAAATCACTCTCGAAATCTGCATGCTTACTACCATCCATATTGATAGTCAGCCGTATGCTCTCAGGTAAACGCATCACTACATCAGCTTTGTAAGTATCGAAGGTTATACTATCACCTATCTCTCTTGCATCAACATCCACCTCACCTTTATAAATCTTGATAAAGAGCGATTTCTTGATGCTGACATCCTTCAATTTGATCCCCTCTTTGTAAGTATCGATCTTAATCGCTCCGACAGTGGATTGAATATCGATAGGAGATTTGTAGCTCTCTATATGTATATCTCCTTCAATGGCGCGGATACCAATCTCAGACTTATAAGCATTTAAATCCAGATTAACACGCCGTGGCAGATGAATGGTAAGCTCAACCTCACCATAGATATTATCTTCATAGTCATAGTGGCCATCGTGTCTATTATGTGGATACTCGACCTTGATAGCCAGACGACCGGAGGAGGTGACGAAATCCACTCTAGTATCACTCAACCAGCGTGTACGGCCACCGCTATCACCCAAGTAATTCTTGAAAACCTCAACAGAGACCTCCGATTTCTCCCAACTATCCAATAAAATCTTACCTTTATAATTTTCCACTTTTACAGTACTGCCAGGAGTAAGTGGAAAGCTCTTTTGAAATCGTTCTGCACTGCTCTCTTGTGCGGTTACACAGCTACGCGCTGGCGCGTAAGTCAAACCGTATAGAGCAAAGGCAACAAGAGCAAGACCAATATACATTTTCTTCCAGAACCTTCTTCTCATATTTCCCTCCTACCTGGACAATGTCCTTGTAGTCATCTCCTTTAGTAGATCAACTTTCTTAGAATAAGCGGCTAGCAGGTATTGCACGGCAACTGGATCGCTGGGATATTCACGCACTACCTGGCGTGTCTGTGCAATCGTACGATCGATTGCTCCCAAGGCATCATCAAAGCGCGCCAACATATCTGGATCCAGTTGGGCACGCTGCTCTTTAACATCACGTGAGAGAATCGCAATCGCGGCCAGGTATTTCTCTTCTGCCTCTTTGACTAACTGCTCAGGGGTAGGCTTGCGTCGAACTATAACCCGTTTAGGTGGTGCTAAATTAGCACTGCTCTGAACAGAGCTACGGGAACTCTTGGTCTCTCCTGCATCAACCTGCGCAGTAGCATTAGTGTCAGCGTTGGCAATCACCTTCGCGGCTTCAACCGCAGTAGTATTAGTAGCCAAAGTAACTGTTGGTGGCGTAGCCATACGATGAGAGCCATTATCAGACGAGTTAGTTATCTTCATAACCACAACGGTAACTGTTATGGCAGTAACTATTAGCGTGGCAGCAAGGGCAGGACTGAAACGTGGAGTGACAAAGATCAAGCCTACCCATTTACGTATACGGATAAAAAAACTGTCTCTGATTCTACCTTTCTCTGCCTGTATTTTTGCATCAATACCAGCCCACAAAGCCGGACTAACTTCAATATCACGCTGATAGCGGGCATAGATATCCTGCTCTCGCTGCAGATCTGTGTAGAGGCGAGCACATTGTGCGCATTCTGACAGATGTAGCTTAACCTGGTTGGCGTCTTGATCATCAAGCTCGCCCTCAAGGTAGTCGTCTAAGATTAATAAGCAATCATCACACTTCATTGCTTCCTCTCAAATAAGGACCAATATGGCGGCGCATTTCAGCCTTTGCACGATGCAAATCCGTCTTTAGTTTGGCAATAGAGAACCCGGTTATCTCGGCAATCTCTTCATAGCTACGCTGCTGTAAAACCTTTAGTGTAAAGACCAGCCGTTTATCCTCATCAAGCAGAGCCAGCGCAGCCTGTATAACTTGATTCAGTTCTTTGTTAAGTAGTTCTGTATCAGGGGGAAACTTACCATCATTGAGTGCTGCCACCTGATTGTCCTCAATCTCCACTTTATGCCCATCGCGAAAGCGGCAGCGTAGCGATTCACGTGCAACATTCTTGGCAATACCAAAAAGCCAGGTGGAAAGCTTGGCATCGTCTTGTAGTGTGTTGAGATTACGATAAGCGCGCACGAAAGTCTCCTGTGTTAACTCTTCCGCCAATTCACGCTGCCCAACCATATCATAAATGAAACTAAGGATAGGCCGAGCATACCGCTCGAAGATAAGACGAAACGCCTCGTCCTCGCCGCGGCGGGCGCGTACAATTAGATCATCAGAACTTTCCATTACGGCCCCGGCAAAAGTACCCAACCGGCTCGTTAACCTCATCACATTCATTTTGCCCGCCAGATCTTCTTTTCGCTCAGTAAGTGTCATAGGCGGCAATAAGGTTGCAGTCCTCTTAAGAATTTCCCGAAATATTTGGAATTCCACGGTATCGCTTAGCTTAACAGCGCTAAGCGATACCCGTCGAGCCCCTTTGTAATCTATCCTGCCATTGTTAACTACATTGACAGTAATTATTTTAGCGTGTTACTGTCATATATCAGTAACACAGAAACTGTGGCAGCAAGGTTAGTAAGACGGCAGGAAGGATAGGCGTATATGATTCGCACTCTACAGATAGATCCCAGCGATGCTGTACCGATCTGGAAGCAGATTGAGGAAGGGATACAGCGACTGGTCGTCTCTGGAATACTTACTGCCGGTGCTCCTGTTCCATCTGTACGTGATCTTGCTAAAGAGCTACGTGTTAATCCTGCTACGGTGGCAAAAGCCTACCAACACCTGGTTGATGCTGGCGTACTCTCGGTTAAACGTGGTGAAGGGACATTTGTTGCCGATACCCCTCCATCAATGGCAAAATCTGAACGTCGGCGCCTTTTGCGTGAGGCGGCAATGCGTTATGCAATTATGGCAGCATCGATTGGCGCGACTAGTATTGAGGCATTAGAAGAGTTGAAAGCGGCGATGGCAATGACACATTTTAATACCACCAATCTGCCCGCTACCAAAAACCGCAAGTGATCGCACCCAACAGGGAGGGCCTCAATGATCAGTGATAATGAGGCAGAAAGCATAATAGCAATTGAATTCGATCGTTTGACGGTGCGTTATGGTAAGAAGACCGCACTTGATAATATCTCCTTTACTGTACCGACTGGTTCAGTCTATGCACTATTGGGACGCAATGGCGCAGGTAAATCATCTGCGGTACGCTGCCTACTTGGTCAACAGAAACCGATCGCTGGCCGTGTCTTTATCTTCGGCAAAAATAGCTGGCAAGACCGTGTGGCAGCAATGACACGAGTAGGAGTTGTACCAGAAGAGCCCAATGCGCCCATTAATATGACTCCATCACAACTAGCCTCGTTTTGCGCCAGCTTCTATAACAAATGGGATAACAAAGCGGTAAGAGTACGTTTTGAACGTTTTGGCGTACCCCTTAATGTTCCTTTTGGCCGTCTCTCTAAGGGACAGAAAGGGCAAGTAGCACTCGCGCTTGCGCTCGGCAGTGAACCTGACCTGCTTATCCTAGACGATCCTACCTTGGGCTTAGATGTAGTAGCACGTAGAGAGATCTTTGAAGAGTTGGTAGGTGAATTGGCTGATCGTGGCACGACGATCTTTATTACTACCCACGATCTTGAAGGGGTAGAGAGAATTGCTGATTATGTTGGTATCTTGAAAAAATCCGAATTGGTAATCAATGAAGAGCTAGAGGTACTGAAAAGTAAGTTTCGTCGTATACGCTACGCAGGCAAAAGTGTAGATAG
>JBFLVQ010000306.1:0-10784 GCA_040758525.1 Acidobacteriota bacterium | reverse complement strand
CGCATTAACACACCATGATTAGGAACTCCTTTGGTCATACCTAAATTACTAACATCAGTTCTAATATAAACACTAGGTTTGCCGTTATATATCTCATTACGATCTATTCCTACTTGATAATTTTTGGGATTACCTACACCATCAGCAAACCAGTCTGTTAAACTGGTCGCTCTATTTGCGCTTGTTGTTTCTTGATCACCACTCACTAACTTTACTGGCATATCAAGCATGGCTGCGGTTGTGGCTAAGAAAATTACTAAAGCTAACACCGTTGCAGAGACTACTGCGCCATGCCATAACGTCACTCTAATATCATTATTTGCTACAATCTGTTGAACTCTCATCTGTATATTTGAATTTGCCCCTGTTATATAAGAGAGCCCCACTAACTGCTTGCGAAAGCATAAGCGAAAAACTTTTAGTATACTGATGGCATAAACTTTCGCTGCACCATTAAGGCTGAGTACTTCTTCATCACAAGATAGCTCACGTTCCATCAATAACTTCTTATGTAGTACCCAAACCAGCGGATTAAACCAGAAGATGTAACAGAAAATCACTTGCAGAGTGTTTACTAGATTATCCCAGCGCTTAACGTGTATTAGTTCATGTAATATCACCGCCTTAAGCTCAGCAGCACTTAAATGCTCAACAACCCTCTTTGGTAGCATTATTAATGACTGCCATATACCCCATACCCCTGGCTCCACTACCTGGTCAGAAACTATCAGTCCTACACTACGATTCAATAACAGTATTGATCTTGCTTGGTTAAAAACTTCTACCTCTTCTCCATCCTCTGCTACCTTCTCTCTCTTAATAATCCCAACAAATCTCCCTAGCTGCTTTAACCAGACTCCAGATAAGAGTAGAAAACCAAACAACCATACTATAGAAAGAAAGCAGTAAATCTCATTATGGGTATTCTCAACATTAATATTATTGGCAGCATTGGTAACTTGATATATAAAGGATAGACTCTCTGATGACTGTACCAACAAACTTCTGCTGGTAGACAGAGGAATTTGCCAATACATCATCAATTGCGAGATCAGTACTGATGGTATGGCAAATTTTATCAGAGTAACACACCAGATCAGATACCGCACTCGTGCCGGCGCACCATTCAGTAATGTTGTGATAAATAATGCTAGGATAAAAAACAGCGCTGATTGCCATAGATGATTTGCTATCAAAGGCCAGACCCAACTTGACCAAGCAGCTATTTGATCATGAATATACATTATTTTCTCCGCCTTTCCACATTATCGCTCGGTTTATCACTCTCCTTTATCTCTTTATTTGCTTCTTTTGTCTGCTTATCCTCATTCTCTAGATCAGCTAAAGTCTTTTCCAAAGCCTGCATTTCATCTAAGGTTACTCTGCGTGTCTGAATTAGATGTGACATCAGTGGAACAGCAGAACCGCCAATGATATCTAACAGCTCATCGATTAAACTGTGATAAACCTCCTCACGGGTAACCAATGGTGCAAAGATATAGGCATTACCAATCTTCTTAACTCGCTCTACCAGCCCATTCTCTTCAAACCTATTAACAATTGTCTGTAGACTGGTAAAAGGTGGACGCCGCTTTGGTGGCAACTCTTCTAATATCTCTCTAATCGCCGCGCGGCCCAGTTTCCATAGTACTTCCATTACCTCAAACTCAAGCTTGGTCAGCTTTACACGCTTATGCTTCATAACCCTCTTCCTGTAATAATAGGCGTAAACTGATTTAACGTTGATACAACTTATAATACGTTTAGTCTACGGCGACTACGGTAATGGTGTCAAGCGCTTGGGGATAATTATCGCGACTATTTTCCTTATGGACACTATTACTGGTCGGTATTCTCTACCCATAAAAAGGAACTATTTATCTATGCAGGCGTTAGTTGCTATCATGACTTGTTTTTCCTAGATATTACGCGTTTCTAAATTAGAAGTCGGCAATACCAATCGACTAGTGGGGGTTAAGTGTTAAGGTCTTTTGCATTAGCGCTAATTGTCTGTCTGCTTTTCTTGCCTGTACGCGCGGCTCAATCGATTACTGGCATTCTTGTTGGTCGAGTTATTGATCATATGGATGCGCCGCTGCCAGGTGTATTGATTCGTATAACCCATCTCAATACAGGCTTCCTTTATGCGAAACGTACTGATACGGAAGGCAACTACCGAGTCGATTTTCTCCCTGCTGGCGAGTACAGTATAACTGCGGAGAAGGATGGCTATAAATCTGCCTCAATTCCTAGATTTGTCGCAGAAGTAAATCGTGAAAAAGTCATCAAACCGCCGCCCATTCAGTTATATCCAATTAACCAGCCTACGCCCGCCCCTGCCAATCCTACTACGGTTGGGGTATTACAAGCTAACGTATCGGATGGCGCATTACGTGGCAATGCCACCGCAGAGTTTATTACTGCCTTGCCACTAGCAGGAATACGTAGCTTTGATACCTTCGCATTACTGGTGCCAGGAGTGGCGCCACCACCTGCTACGCTAGGTGCCAATGGACCTGGCATAGGCTCAGGCGTTGGTACGGCAGGACAATTCTCGGTTAATGGTCAGCGTGCTCGCGCTAACAATTTCACTATCGATGGCTCTGACAATAACGATCAAGATGTTGGTGTACGCCGGCAGGGCTTTACTCCTACCATTCCTCAATCTGTTGAAAGCATCACAGAATTTCAGATCACTACATTGCTTTCTAATGCTGAAGCAGGACGTAATACTGGTGGACAGATCAATGTTGTATCTCGTTCTGGTAGTAATGAGGTACATGGCGAATTCTATAATTACTTCAGCGATTCTGCTCTTAATGCGCGCGATTTCTTTGATCTCGGTGGAGTAGATAATCCTAGCAAGAATCCTTTCACACGCAATCAACTAGGTGGGACAATCGCATTTCCACTTATACGCAATCGTCTACAGGTCTTTGGCGCTTATGAACAGCAAGCGGTAAATCGAGTGCAGGAGAGCCATTTTGTTGTACCTACCCAAGAGCAGAGAGACCGCTCATTAGGAGTCGCACAAGGGTTTAGTGCGCTGGGAAGTGATATTCTACAATCTTCATTTTATCCCTTACCCAATAATGCTGGTGGTCCTTATGCAGACAACACTCTTACTCGTATTCTGCCGGCTACTGGCCAAGGTACTATCTTCGCCATCAAGACAGATTATCAATTCAGATTTTATGGGAAGACTTCGACCTTCACAAGCCGCTATAACTTTACTGATGATGATACACGTATCGCAGCAGTAGACAATGCCATCAATGCCAGCATTACTGCACTTACTCGTACTGAGAATTTTGCCCTCGCACTCAGCACCGAATTATCTACGCGGCTAGCCAATCAGATACGCTTTTCTTATGGTCGTACATCCTTAGCATTTAGAGAAGTGCCTGGCAGTCCACTGATCTTTCAGTCGCAGCCTAGGGGAACAGATATCAATGTAGATGGTATTGTTGATGGTCGTACTGGACCAATTGGCCGGTTGCTGCTTGCTCCTTTTAGTCCTATTGGTATCGATCCCAGTACCTTTCCACAAGGGCGTACTAATAATACTTTTCAGATTGCTGATACTTTTGCTCTCACACATGGCAGCCATTCACTCAAACTAGGTGTAGATATTCGACGAGTACAGATCAATAGTTTCTTAGATCGTAACTATCGTGCTCAGATCTCTTTCACCGCCGGGTTTTTGGGGGATGAGACAAGCAAGCTAGAGATCGGCAATGGGGTCGATTTTGCTGCCTTAGGTGTGCCTTCGGATATTTTCCAAGCTCTTGCCTTGGTACCCGATTCTACTCTAGGTCTGCGTTTTACGGAATTGAACCTATTTGCGCATGAGCAGTATCGTATACATCCCAATGTAACATTGGAGTTTGGTCTACGATATGAGCGTAACAGTGTGCCTAAAGATGCCAGTGGGAGATTAGAACGATCGATTACCTTGTCAGATTCACAGTTGCCACCTTTTAATAGTGACACCCCGCTCTCCAAACGTTTCTTTGATGCACTTGCCGCACAGCGCCAATTCCTTGCCGGGCGTACAAAGATCTACAGCGGTGACAACAATAATTTTGCTCCTAGGCTAGGTTTTGCCTGGGACCTTAGTAAAACCGGTCGTATGGCTTTGCGTGGTGGTTATGGTCTCTTCTATGATCCTATCTTGGGCACAATTGTGAGCCAATCGCGCAATGCTTTTCCCAATTTCATTCCAATTAATTTTAGTTCTGGGAGACTCTTTGATCAGGTTTTAGCAGCTAATCCAGCTTTTATACGTTTCGGCGATGATCTCTCGATTCCATTGATTCAACCTGGTACTGTGAATACCATTGGGCTGCCAGCTAATCAATTTATCCCTAGAATTGGGCAGCTTCTGCAATTAGGCGAACTTATTACTGGTGGTGGGTTTGGTGCAGGTGTCACACTGCCGATCCAGAACCTACGCACTCCTTATGTACAACAGTACTCCTTATCGCTAGAGCGAGTCTTTTTAGACCGTTATACCGCCACACTATCTTATGCAGGCGCAAGCGGTCGTAAATTGATTCGTGTACGTACGCCTAATGGTGGCCCTTTCTCTACTGGCGCAGTACGATTTGTGCAGGATTTAGATCCAATTGTTTTATCGCTGCTTAAACGGCCAAACTCATTACTGGGCGCGGTTACAGTTTTTGAGAGTTCTGCTAATTCTAGCTACCATGCGCTACAAGCTTCATTAGTACGTCGCTTCACTTATGGACTGGCTTTACAAGTAGCCTATACTTACGCGCATGCCATTGATGAGGTATCGGATGTCTTCGATCTAGCAGGCAGCTTTGCTCTTGCCCAAGACGAGTTAGGCCGAAATGAGGGTTTGCGGGCAGAGCGTGGTAACGCCAGTTTTGATGTACGCCACCGTTTTACTAGCGCCTGGCAGTATGAGCTGCCATTTCTACGTCAGCATAGATGGTTTGGTGGCTTTCAACTTGCTGGCATTCTCACATTACAGACAGGACAGCCATTTACTGTCAATAGCAGTGTTGATGTTAATCTTGATGGTAATCTTAGCGATCGGCTTGATACGGTAAAAGGGTTGATAATATCGGACCAAGGCCGTACTCGTATCAGACTGGCACCAGGTACTCGACCGGTCGATCTGATTGCTCGTGCAGATATGGACAATCCCCCAAATGGGCAACTAGGACGCAACACTTTTCGTGCTGCTGGTATAGCTGCGCTGGATCTGGCTCTGATCAAGCGATTTGTACTCTCTGAACGGCAAGCGGTAGCATTGCGTATGGAGGTATTTAATGCTTTTAACCGTACCCATTTTGGCACTCCTATAAGAGTATTGGAATCGCCTGGTTTTGGCAGCTCAGTTAATACTGCCTTGCCTGCCCGTACCTTTCAGCTAGCGGTACGTTATTCGTTCTAAGCATACGGAAAAATTTTTCCGGGAAGATGACGTCTTGCTTTTTCTTTTTACGCGTCATATTGTGAAGGTGTGCGACAAAACCGCCTGTCCACTGTTGGGTACAAATTCACTGGCTTCCCTTTGCTGAGAAAGTTAAACCGTAGTAGGAGTTTTGTTTATGCGGTTGCGTTGGATTTTCGCCTCACACATATCGCTATTTTGCGCGTCACTTGCCGCCGCCTTGCTGATGCTAACGGTATGGGTAGTATCTATTCATAAGCTCGACAGTTTTTATCCTTTTATTACTTCGGCAAATTCATCCAATGGTGGTCTGAGAATCAAGCAGCGCAATCCGGTGGTGAATGAGAAAAATAGCATTAAACTCACAGCAATGGATGTAAATGGACAGCCCGTTACGGGAGTAAAATGGGAGTCTGGTAGTCCTGATATTGCCCGCGTTGATCCTATCAGTGGAGAAGTAGAGGGAGTAAAGCAAGGTTTTGCTACCATTACCGCGCAAATTGGGGATGAAAGCGCATCAATCTTCGTGGTCGTAACACGGGTAACTAAAGGAAAAGGAATCAAGGTACCTGGTGATACCAAGGTCGATAGCCGAGGAGCGCTTTATATAAGTAATCCTGTACAAAATGTAATTTATAAGGCTGATAAAGCCTTGGGTGGAGAGGTCAAGCTCTTTGCTGGCAAACGTAGTGTGGCCGGTCTACGTAACGGTAGTGTAGAAGAAGCACTCTTTGCTGGTCCAACTGCGTTAGCAGTTGATAACAATGCCCAGGGTGGTGTCTATATTGCCGATACACTCAATCATAGTATTCGTAAGATCAGCTTCAACAATCGTGTAGAAACAATATTGGGCAAAGGTGCGCCAGGGTTAAGCGCCTTTGACGACAAGGGAAAAGTCAGCGTTGAAGGTACCCTTTTTAGTAGTCCGCGAGGAATCACCAGTGATGTTGGTGGCAATCTATATATTTCAGATACTGATAATCACGCAATCTATTACATGGATTTTACCCGCCGCCAAATAATACTACTGGCAGGAGCGCCAGGTCTTAGTGGCAAACAAGATGGGCCAGGTCGGCAGGCAAGATTCAAGCGTCCTGCAGGAATAGCGCTAAGCTCAGACGGTAATGTTCTTACTGTTGCTGATGAGGACAATAACCGTGTACGTATGGTGGAAATACTGCGTAAGCCAAATGGAGAGTTGGAAGCAAATGTCTCAACACTAGGAGCGGCATCAAGTAGCCAAGGTGTCAGTATGGCTAAGACTTGGGCGTTGGATCAACTGAGTGATGAGATTGCCTTTGACAAGCCACAATCGGTCAGTATTGATGGGGTAGGGAATATCTATGTAGTGGATAAAGTAGGGGCGAAAGTGGTGACCCGGCCGATTGGCCAAAGGCCACAGATCATTGAGCTGGCGCAACCTGAGGTAAGTTTTAATGAAGCAGTATCAGTTGTTGTAAAGGGCAGAGAGGCATTTGTTTTAGATGCCGAAGCGACTGAAGAGACAGAGGCAGTTAAGATTGTCACGGTTGGAGAGCCTCAGATAGATAATGTGACGCCAGATAATTTACCGCTAGAAGGTGGTATGGATGTTGTTATCAATGGGCATAATTTTGCTCCTGAGAGCATAGTCACCTTTGGTGATAGTGTGGTGAATGATGCTGTAGTAGTCAGTGCTACAGAGATCCGTTTCCGCGCCACCCCTCAAGTCGTACCAGGGATTAGAACCATATCGGTACTTACGCGTGGTGGTATTGCGCAACATGAATTGAGTGTGAAGGCGAAATTACCTATTGAGCTAGGTGTTGGTGAGATCACAACAGTAGTAGGAGGGGTATCATTCTCTGGCGATGGAGGTAAGGCTACCGAAGCGAATCTGATTGGTCCTCGCAAAGTAGCACTCGATAGCGCTGGTAATATCTTTATTGCCGATACTAACAATAATCGTGTACGTCGCATTGATGTAGCAACACGAATAATCACCACGGTGGCAGGCGGTGGAGCCTCACTAAAAGATGGTGATCCCGCCAATATCGCACGTCTATACCCGCTTAGTATTGCCCTGGATGCAGATGGCAACCTCTTTATTGCAGATGGATTGACACAAAGCGTAAGACGTGTGGATGCACTCACCAGAACCATCAGCACCGTCGCGAGTGGGCCAACCCTTTTATATAATGGTGATGGTAATCCTGCGTCTATGGCTGGCTTTGGTGCCGCACCTACTGATATCGAATTTGATCGTGCCGGTAATCTATATGTATTAATCCGCAATTCTGTACGACGTATAGATGTACAGACAGGAATAATCACTACGGTGGCGGGCGCTGGCGCTGCCGGATTTGACGGCGATGGTGGTATAGCTACTTATGCCTTATTAAATAAGCCGCAGGCTATAGCAATTGATAGTACTGGCAATATTTTTATTGCCGATACATTTAACCATAGAGTGCGTAAGGTAGATGCACGCACTGGAATAATTACTACCGTAGCTGGCAATGGTAACAGTAGCGTAAATGAACTCGAACGTGATGGTAAGATTGCCACCCAAGTGGCAATAGTATCGCCCAAGAGTGTTGCGGTTGATAGCGAAGGTAGCCTCTATGTGCTCGATGCTTTTGTCTCTCGTGTAGAACTGCGTACTGGTGTTCTTAGAGTAATAAAACAGAAGCCACCGAGAATCCGATGCTTGAGATATGAAGTGCCGGATCTTATCTTCCCAGCGGGAATAATGGCGTTAGATGGTACTGGTAGCCTATATATTCCTCAATCTAGGCGGATTCGTCGTCTAGAGATCGATACAGGAATTGTTACTACAGAAGCTGGTAAAGAGTTGGCTGATGTGGACAACGATAAAGAACTTCGAACATTGGCTAACCTAGGCAAATTCCATGATGTAGAAGTCGATACAGAAGGCAATATCTATATTCTCGATTATGATAATAGTGTTGTGCGCCGTATGGATGCACGCACTGGTGTGCTGGAGCGGTTTGCTGGTGTAGGGCATGTCAATTGTGTAGACAGTAATAATGGCGATGGTGGAGATGCTAATAAGGCTGTATTAGTGCAGGCTATTGCAATGGCATTAGACAAACAACGTGGCCATCTCTTTATTGCTGATCTGGTTGCTGCTACGGTGCGGCGAGTGGATGTACTCACCAGCAAAATCACTACCGTGGCAGGCAATGGAGAGTTTGGCAATGATATAAGCGGTGATGGTGGGCCCGCAATTAAAGCTCGTTTAGGCGGATTGACCGACATTACCGTTGATCCTACGGGCAACTTATTAATTGCTGCTAGTAACCGTATACGCCGTGTTGATATCAAGACAGGAATTATTAGAACTATTGCCGGTACTGGTAATGCAAACTTTAGTGGTGATGGCAGACCAGCAATACAAGCAGGAATGAGTCCGGTCAGTATTGCTGTTGATGAGAATGGTGATATCTATCTGGCTGATCAATTCATACCTGGGGGTGGTCGTGTTCGTCGTATAAGAGCAGGGATAGGGATAATAGAGACAGTTGCTGGTGCTGGAGGGAGCGTTTTTAGTGGTGAGGGTGGTCTGCCTGAACAAGCTAATTTAGGTTTTGTTCGCAGTATTGCGCTCGGCTCTTGTGGCAAACTGTTTATCGGTGCTGCACAGTATCGTGACAACCTCAATATTGAGTTTGTGCCAAGAATATGGCAAGTCAATATTGGAAATAGGACAATTATACCATTACTCACCGGCAAAGATTACATATTGAAAGGAGATGGCGGTCCATTGGCAAATGCCAGCCTGGTTGGTCTACCACAACTTACTGTGAGTAGTAACAATCTGCTCTTTACCGATGTGTTAGGAGACATCTCTGCTGTGCGCTTTATCAAGCTCGACAATGGTTCGCCAGTTTGGAACAACCTAGTTATAACCGGTGCCAATTATCATAAACCTACTCTGGTTATCAGTGGTCAAGGATTTGGATCGAGCGGCGCTCAGGTTAAAATTAATGGCTTAGATGTCACTGCTCAGGTAAGTCAACAATTTGATGGTAGACTTGTCCTGGTAGGCAGCCGGAAAAAATTGAATCTCCATAAACAAGGAAATAGAGTTGTTGTTACCAACGATAAGGGTGTATCCTTCTCTCATCCATTCTAATTATTGATATCTTTCAACACAAGTATGGCAAAGACCACCTGATCATAACAGGTGGTCTTGTCAATTGAGTCGTCTCTTTGCCGTGTTTTAGCTATCAATCCTTGAACCTTTTTATATTAATTTTAGAATAAACCCTTCCACTACCTTGCCATCTATATTGGAAAATTCCTTATCCTCGCCGATATTTGTGAACCCACATTTTTCTAAAACTCGAATCGAGGCGATATTGTGTTTCGCAACATGTGCGTATAGAGGACGTATCATTACCTGATCGAGAAGTTGCAATAGCGCCTGGGTGGCAATACCTTTACCCCAATATTTCTTTCCAATCCAGTAGCCGATTTCTTGTTTACCAGACTGTTTAAAGCAGCCAATGTTTCCAGCTACCTCGCCATTGAAGAGGATAGTCTTTTTTATGAGAGTCTCGTCAGCTAAAATCTTTGTCCAATGTTTGGTGAATGCCTCTCTATCTCTAGCTGGGAAGGCAGCCATTTGAGTGGCATAGGGATCCAGTTGATCTTCAAAGAATATTGGGAGATCACTTTCGTTTACATCTCGCAATAAGACGGTACTTGTCATAGGGCCTCCTTCTTTCCTCAGTGTCGAGGTTTTATCTAGTAACACGATAGAGTAGATAAATACACGAATTTTTCAGCTTCTTACACTCGATAAGTTCTAAGTTCTTCTGAGCAGAGATTGGGATGAACATAGGTATCCCTGAGCCAAGTAGAACCGGATGGATATTGATTCCAACCTCATCAATAAGATCGCCTTCGAAGAGCGATCTTGCCAGTTCTCCTCCACCCATTACACAGATACCTGCGCCATCACCATTCTTAAGATCACTAACGAACTTGACCACATCACCGGCCACTTGTTTGACTCCATCGACCGGTTCAATCTCTACAGATCGCGAGAAGACATAGGTCTGCTTGCCAGGATACGATGCAGTGCCTGATCGCAACCCTACCTCGTATGTTTTTCGTCCAACCAGCACCGTATCGATAGTCTGCCAATATGCTTGGGTGATCGATGCCACTTCGTCTGTCCACAAGAGCCAATCGACACGATCTCCTTCACCAGCAATATAACCATCAAGACTAGCAGCCGCACCATAGGTTACTTTTCGCATATCTCTATTATCTTTCTAGGGTATTGATAGCTACTTAATAGTAAATTTCTATCGTTTCAACACCAACAGGCTCACCAGTGATATTCTCT
>JBFLVQ010000305.1:0-10803 GCA_040758525.1 Acidobacteriota bacterium | reverse complement strand
TTGCCATTGAGGGTAAGAGGTAATTGCTCCATTAGCACAAAAGCTGCTGGAATCATGTAGTCTGGTAATCTCTCTCTAAGATAATTGCGTAACTGGCTTACTTCAACATTGCCCTCTTGAATTGTCACTACATATGCTACTAGATATTTCTCGCCAGCCTGATCTTCTCTCACTATCACTATGACATCTTGTACTAAACCACTCTCATTTATTACTGTGGCTATCTCACCTAGCTCTATGCGATATCCACGAATCTTTACCTGTCCATCTATACGTCCAAGAAACTCTATATCGCCACTGGGCAGATAACGACCTATGTCGCCACTGCGATAGTATCTACCTACCGACATCGTTATATATTTCTCATTAGTCAACTCTTCTCGTTGAAAATAGCCTCGTGCAACACCAGTTCCTCCTATATAAATCTCGCCTGGCACTCCTATTGGCAATAACTCTTGATTCTTATCATAGATGCGTAAACGCACATTGTTTATCGGTTTGCCAATAATATGACGTGTGACTCTCTTATCTCTTGGTACACTGTAACTAGCACAGATGATCGCTGTCTCGGTCGGTCCATACAATACATCTATGCTGGTGTGGGGAAATACCTCCTTCATCTCTGCTAACAACTGTGGCGCTACCAGATCTCCGCCAATAAAGATCTTGCGAATATTCTCATAACTGTTTTTCACTCTACTGGCTTTGATAAACCCTACAATCTGTCTCATCAAACTTGGTACAGTGTGTAGCAGTGTTACATCATTCAATCTCTCTACCAATCTACCGATATCGAGAATCTCTGCTCTGCTTAAAATTACTACTGCTCCTCCTGAAACCAGCGCTATCATCGATTCAAATAGCGATATATCAAAGCAGTAGGAAGCAATCGATGCGATAGTATCCTCGGCACTAAAGTTGAATCTATCTCTGCTAGCCAGTATGGTATTAAGGAGATTAGTATGTTCAACCATTACTGCTTTTGGTTTACCGGTTGTTCCTGATGTATAGATCAGATAAGCCAAGTCTGTTGGCAAAGCTACTGCTAGAGGATTCTTATCGCTGTGTGTAGCGATACTGTGCCAATCCCTATCTATACAGACAATATTAGATTTATCCTGAGGGAAGAGATTGAGCAGGCGCTCTGCAGTTATCAGCACACTAGCAGATGAATCTGCTAACATAAAAGCTAATCGCTCTTGTGGATACTCTGGTTCGAGTGGCAGGTAAGCACCACCAGCTTTGTGTACAGCTAGAATCGCCACTACTATCTCTAACGAGCGCTCTAGACAGATGCCTACTACTACTTCTCGTCCTACTCCTAAACTGCTTAGATAATGTGCTAGCTGATTGGCTCGTCTATTTAATTCACGATAGGTTAACTGCTGCTCTCCACAAATTAGCGCGATAGTATCTCGATTATGTTCAGCTTGAGTTTCAAACAGTTGATAAATACATTTATCCTTTGGATAATCCTCCTGAGCACAACTCCATTCACCACTCCATTCAAAGAGCAGTTGCTGGTTCTCTGCATATGTGAGTATAGGTAGATGTGAGATGGATTGTTCTGGTGTTGTCACCAGAGCCTCCAACAATGTCTGAAAATGGCCTTTCATACGTATGACAGTAGCTTCGTCAAATAGATCGGTGTTGTACTCTAACCACCCTGTCAGATCTGTTGCTGTCTCTGTCATTGATAACGCAAGATCGAAATTTACTGTTCCTGTGTCAATATCGATAGGGGTTAAACTAAGGCCAGCAAACTCTAGTGAAACAGTGGGCATATTCTGTAATGCAAACATTACCTGAAACAATGGAGTACTGCTTATATCTCGCTGCCGTTGTAACTTTTCTACTAATTGCTCGAAAGGTAGTTCTTGATATGCATATGCTGCTAGCGTTGTTTCTTTTACCTGTGCTAGTAGCGTTTGAAAGCTCATGGTAGGAGAAAGATCCGAGCGCAATACTAGAGTGTTGACAAAAAACCCTATCAACCGTTCAACCTCTCTACAATTGCGCCCTGCAATGGGTGAGCCAATAACAATACATAATTGCCCACAATAGCGGTATAGCAAGACTTTGAAAGCAGTCAGCAGTGTCATAAATAGTGTTGTTTGCTGGCTGCGGCTAAATATCTGAAGTTTCTCGTTAAGAGTTTCTGGTAGCTTCAATCGCGTGCGTGTGCCTTGATATGTCTGGACTACAGGACGTGGATGATCCGTAGGTAGCTCCAACTTAGCAGGAGCACCTTGCAACTGTTGCTGCCAATAAGAGAGTTGACGCTCTAACACTTCACCTTGCAACCATTCTCGCTGCCATACTGCGTAGTCTGCATACTGAATAGGGAGTTCTGTCAGCGTTGAGGGTCTACCGGATTGAAAGGCTTCATATAAAGCTATTAACTCACTTATAAGAATACTGATAGACCAACCATCAGAGATTATATGGTGCATATTAATAAGCACTATATGATCTTGTAGAGCAAGCTTTAGTAAGCTTACACATATCAGTGGTGGTTGTGAGATATCAAAATGATACTGTCCTTGTGCAGTAGCAACTCGCACAGCTTCTACTTCTCTTTGCTGTGCTGATAATTGCTGTAGATCTATCACAGACAGATTCACACTGACATCTGGAAAGATTATCTGTGCTGGCTGTCCATCTATAGTAGTAAAGCTGGTGCGTAATACTTGATGCCGGCGTACTATCTCATTAAGACTCCTTGTTAGTATGGCAATATCAAGCAAGCCATTTAATCGTACTGCGGTCGGAATGTTATAGAAAGAGCTGTTTGGCTCAAGCTGAGCCAAAAACCATAGACGTTGTTGAGCAAATGAAAGTGGAACTGGTCCATTATCCTGTCTTGGAGAGATAGGTGGCCGTCGAGTGCTTTTAGCTTTCTTCTCTTTGAGGAGCATCTCAAATAAGGCACGCCTTTTTGCTGAAAGGTTTTCAAGCTGTTTAGAGAAATCACTCATTAGCTTATCGATCCCATCCTCTTTTCAATCTCTGCGGTGACATCTTCTTCTGATAGTTGTGCCAGCTTATTCAAGATCTCTATCTTTTCTTGCTCTTGTTCTTGAGCTTGCAACTCTTTTATAGATAGTGCTAATCCTACTACTGTAGGCATTTCAAAAAGTTTACGTAATGGCAGATCTATCTGGAAAGTATCTCGCAAACGACCAACAATCCTAGTAGCTAATAGAGAGTGGCCGCCTAGTTCAAAAAAATTATCAAAGATACCAACCTCTTCTACGGCAAGCAGTTCTTGCCAGAGCCTGGCGATGGTCTCCTCCATATCATCTCTTGGCGCTACATAGACACTTGACAAGTTTGGACGTGGGTGTGCTGAAAAAGCACCCTCCATTGTTTGCGATCTAGTGAGATCGCGGTTAATCCATAACTTAAGTCTAGTGTGTAGCTCTCCTGTTGAGACTACCAACTGACCCTCATCAACCATTGATACAATTCTGCGAAAGGCTTCCTCACTCTCGCCTATCGTCATTGTGTATTGATCCATACTGGTCTGATATTCGGTATATTTGCGTGTCTCTGCCGGCCAAGGATCCCAATTAGCGCTAATCCAAGGTTTGCCCATTCTTCTACAGTAAGCAGCAAAACTATCCATAAATAGATTTGCTGCAGAATAAGCGATAAACCCCATTCCACCCAAGATAGAAGCATTGGAAGAGAATAGTAAACAGAAATCTATCTCTCTTTCTCGTAATACTTTTTCTAGAACATATAGACCTTGTCCTTTAGGTTGAAACTGCTCGGCTAATTCACTTGGACCAATTTCAGTAATCGGATTAAAGATAGAAGCACCGCTGGTAATACCGGCAGTATGTAATACTCCATTGAGCTGGCCAAAACGATCATAAATCTGGCATATTAACCTGTGCATCTGCTCTTCATTGGTAACATCAGCAGTAGTAACCCAAACTTCTGCGTTTAGTTGTTCAAGAGCCTGTAATTTTCTAATCTTGTTACTAACTTTATCCTGTTCATCATGGGTTGCTAGCCAGGTCTGCCAGGCTTCTTTATCAGGAAAATCAGTCCGTCCGGCCAGAATCAATTTAGCTTTTACTGTTCTGGCCAAGTAATTTGCCAGTAATAGACCTATACCACCCATTCCTCCAGTGATAAGGTAGACACCATTCTCTTGCAATGGTCTAATAGGTTTGGCATCACCATCTATCTGAACCTGTTCATAGCTTTGTACCCAGCGCTGACGATCACGATAGGCAACAATTAAATCGTGTGGCTTAGCAATAATCTCTGCCAATATCTGATTAACTAACATATCTACCTGTACAGTTGTAGCTTCAGGAAGAATGACATCGATAAAATGGCAACTGATATTAGGATTCTCCTGACAAATGACTTGGCAGGGTGCTAGTATGGTAGCTTTCTCTGGATAGGTAGCTTCTGATGGACTTACTTCTCTTACCTGATTAGCAACAACCTCTATATGCAGCTCTGTGCTAGGCGACTCTTTTGCTAATGCTTGTGCAAGAAAGAGTAGACTGTATAGACCTTGCTCTTGCATCTGGTGAAAGAAGTCCATTCCTTGTTGAGATCGATTATTAATCAGAGGTGTGAGACTGCACAAATGCACAATAATTTCAGGCATTCTATCGGTGCTGCGTAGTTGTATTAATAAAGTTTCATAATCGTCTCTATTGCAGGGGTTGATGGTATAGGTATCTATGTCAATCTTGGCAAACCGCTCTGCCATCTCTACATTAACCACCTGTTGTTGCTCTTCACGCAGACGTGTTAAAAGCTTTCTGCTTACACCCAATTGATCGCTAAGAATCAACCAACGGCGCGGCTGTGTAGCAAGTTCTCCAATTTTAACAAACCTAGATGGCAATGAGCGTTTCCAAGATGGAAGATAGAACCAACTGGAGATATCTAATCTTTTACCATGAGCAACCAGATCGGTCACTGCGCCTAACGATTCTTTTGCCTCAACCCAATAACGCTGACGCTCAAATGGATAGGTCGGTAGAGGCACACGGCGACGTTCTTGTTGGAGATAGAATCCTGCCCAATCGATTTTTGCTCCTGCCAACCAGAGCTTACCTAATGTGGTTAGCAGAAATGCTACATCAGACCGCTTCTCGTAAGGATGGCGAATGGAAGAATGCACTAAGCGAGCACTATTAACCTGCAATTTTGCTAATGTGCTTAATGTTTGACCAGGCCCAACCTCTAATAACAGTCGGCTAGAATTTTTTATTAACTCCTTAATTCCATCAGCAAATCGTACTGTCTCACGTAGATGCTTAACCCAATAGGCTGGATCGGTTGCTTCCTGATCGCTAATCCAAGTTCCTGTCACATTAGACAGAAAAGGTATTTGCGGTTTCTGTAATGGCAATTGTTCAACAAACTCTCTAAATAGTGGCAAGATCGGTGTAACCATATCTGAATGAGCGGCAACATCTATCTGTAAACGACGAAATTCGATATCTTTGCTGATTAATAGATCAGCCAGTTCATCTATAGCATCATTAGTACCAGATACCACCGATTGTCCAGGCGCATTTATTGCTGCTAATGAAAGCCCCTTATTCAAAAATGTCTGCACTTCACCAGCAGATAGAGGCACACTTAACATAGAACCGCTTGGCAACTGTTCAAACAATTGGCCTCTTAGTACTACCAAAGCAAGCGCATCTTCAAGTGAAAAGACTCCTGCTAAACAGGCTGCGGTATATTCACCCAAGCTATGACCTATCAATGCTTGTGGACGTACGCCCCAATAGATCCAAAGTTGAGCCAGCGCATACTCAATAACAAAGAGTGCCGGCAACGCAAAAGATGTCTTCTTCAGTTTTTCGCAGACTGTCTCTAACTGTTCTTGTGCAGGATAGAGTAGCTCTCTTAGGTCATAATTGACTTGGGATTTGAGAAGCTCAGCACAACGATCGACATGCTCACGAAAGAGTGGCTCTGTTCTATAAAGCTCTTCCCCCATGTTTACATATTGAGCACCACCACCAGGAAACATAAATACTACTGGTCGATCATTTAACTCTGCTTGAGCTGTGTATATGCGTTGTGGATCGCAGGTCGTCAATGCATCAATAGCATCATTAACACTTTGGCAAACTAACATTCGCCGATGATTAAAAGCATATCGACCCATTTGTAGAGTAAAAGCAGCATCAGCTAAATCTAGCGTTGGTTGTTGCTGAAAGTAATCGACAAGATTTATGGTGGCTTTCTGCAATGCTGTTTCTGTTTTTGCAGAGAGCAACAATAATTGCCAGGGCCGAGCATCTTTACATTCTTCAATATGTGGTGCCTCTTCTAGAATAACGTGTGCATTAGTACCACCAACACCAAAAGAACTGACGGCTGCTCGCCTTGGTGTAGCACTTCTGTGCCATTCTCTTAATTCGGTATTAACAAAGAACGGACTATATTCAAAATCTATATTAGGATTAGGTTTGGTAAAATGTAGCGAGGGTGGCAACATCTTATGTTGTAACGCCAATATTGTTTTAACTAGACTGGCCATCCCAGCGGCTGCATCCAAGTGACCAAAGTTAGATTTCACCGAACCTATTGCACAATACTTCTGTTGCCCTATGGCATTGCCAAAAGCCCTAGTGAGTGCACGTAACTCTATAGGATCACCTAATGCTGTGCCTGTACCATGCGTCTCAACATAGCTGATAGTGTCAGGTGTTATCCCTGCATTAGCAAGTGCTTCCAAGATAACTTCTGTTTGTCCATAGACACTAGGAGCAGTAAAGCTGGCTTTTTGAGATCCATCATTATTGGTAGCAGAACCTCTGATCACAGCATGTATGAAATCACCATCCCTAATGGCATCAGCCAGTTGTTTTAGAACAATAACGCTAACACCACTGCCAAAGATGGTTCCTTTGGCATTAGCATCAAAAGTGCGACAATGCCCATCAGGAGAAAGTATCCCGCCATGTTGGTATAGGTAACCAGTCTTTTGTGGGACATTAACGGCCACTCCTCCAGCTAGTGCCATCTGGCATTCATCCATTAATAAGCTCTGGCAGGCTAAATGTACGGCAACTAGTGAGGTAGAACAGGCAGTATGTACTGAGTAACTGGGACCTTTAAGATTCAATTTGTATGAGACTCTTGTGCTTAAGAAAGCTAGATCATTGCCTAGACCTATTTCGAAAGCTCCTAATGCATTTACCAAGTTGCGATTTGAAACGATATTAAATAGATAGGTATTGGTTCTAGCACCAGCATAAACACCTATTGCTCCTTGATAAGTTTCTGGATTATATCCAGCATGTTCTAACGCTTGCCAAGCCGTCTCAAGAAACAGTCGTTGTTGTGGATCCATTGTCTCAGCTTCTCTAGGCGTATAGCCAAAAAAAGCTGCATCAAATAGCTCTACATCCTCAAGTATAGAAGCAGCATTGACATAATTGGGATCATCCAATTGTGCAGGATCAACTCCAGAAGGATTTATCTCTTCTTTAGTTAAAAAAGAGATCGATTCCACACCATTGTAGAGATTTTGCCAAAATTCATTAAGATTTTTTGCTCCTGGAAAACGGCAAGCGATCCCAATAACAGCTATCTCTGAACCATCTAGATTATCTATTAGCGCTGACTTATTCATCTATTCTCACCATATTTTATAGACGTTAACGGAATAGAGTTATTGCCATCAACACCATATGTAGGCAGCTATTTTCAGAATCTATCTAAACAACATTAAACAACGGCTTAGTCGATTATATAGGTCAAGATAAAGTTGATACCATGATAGTAATCAGGATTTGATTCTGATTTGATGCTGACTTAATGGATATTTCGGCAGGTTAGTTTAGCTAAATGTGAAAGCTGATCTGGAAGCGACAAGAACCATTTAACACCTTGATAATAATGATAGCTATAGCTATTACAGTAATGACAACGAAGTCGTTTATTACTTCTTATTTTCTTATATGCGCGTCCAGTTCATCTTCAACTTTACCGAAATATTACCAGTATCGGTTGATAGTTGGCATCCTTTCCAGTTGAAAATCTAAAACCCTGATAATTACCAGTGTAAAAGTATAAAGAAGCTCTTCCTGAAAAAAATGGACTTTATTGAAAAAAATCTATCAAGAAAGTTCATGACTATAATTATGGTAGAGAGTAATCTTCTACCTACCGCTGTTTTCACAAAATAGTAATTGAGACTTTAATAATTTGTATTAACTGATTGGATGATAATTAAGCTACAAAACTTTTCTTTAATGTAAATATATCGGAATTATCATAGTATCTTTTCTATCAACCGATCTTTAACTATTTTCCTGACAACTTTTAATAGCGCTACTCATACAATTACTATCAACAGAAATTAGTGTGGGCTTTTATTAATCTATTAATATATCTGGATAGGGGTGTATTAATATGGCTACCATTGGATTCTTAATGCATTCAGAGATGGGACACCTAAACAGTAGTCTAGGTCTAGCGAAAAAATTGAAAATGCGTGGCCACCAAATTTACTATTTCGGCTTGATTGATTTCGAAGAGATTGTACGTAATCAGGGTTTCCATTTTATTCCAATATTTGAGAATTACTATCCTCGTAGTACTATTGCTGGATTGTCACAATCCCAGAGTTTAGTTAACCTTATTGAGAGAGCTAAAAAAGACTATCGTATCTTTAAGAAAATCTTGGAAGCATTTAGTAATGGAAGTGATCCGATCACACAATTACATCCTGACTTGCTTATTGTTGATTCACTGATTAAAAGGACTTTGCTGCCCCTTGCTAATAAACTACGTATACCGCTGGTAGTCTTAAGCACAACACTACCTTGGGATCGCGCACCAGGCATTCCTCCATTACGAACAACCCTTATGCCTGCTTCCAACTATGGTATTACTGGACGGTTAAATATTGCATTACACTGGAAACTAAACTCGTTATTTAACCTTTTTCGCAATATCTTGAACTTTCCTTATCGAAGAATAGCTAGCCAATATGAGACAAGCTTGACGCACAAGTATGGCTCGCCACCACAAGCTCCCAAACTCATCCTATGTCCACAATGCTTTGATTTTCCTAGATCTGTACCAGCGCAATACCACTATGTTGAAGCCGGTATAGATACTAACAGAGTGGATGTTGATTTCCCTTGGGATAAACTTGATGGTAGGCCAATACTCTATTGCTCGTTAGGCAGTGTAAGCCATCTATACAAGTCACGCAGTCTATTCTACCAAGCCATTATCGACACTATACGGACAACCAAGAAATGGCAATTGGTAATGACCATAGGCAAAGGGTTAAGCGCGACCGATCTTAGTGCTCCAGATGATGTTGTTATAGTCGAGTATGCACCTCAATTGCAGTTGCTGGCCAGAACCGATCTGATGATCACACATGGAGGGCTCAATAGCATTAAAGAGTGCATTCTATTTGGCGTGCCTATGATTGTCTTTCCTAACTTTGCCGAACAACCTGGTAATGCAGCCAGGGTCGTCTATCATGGTTTAGGCATAATTGGCAATCAGCACAATATCTCTGCAAAATATATCAAGAGTCTGATTGACACGATAGATCGCGATCCTTCTTACCGACGCAATATTAAAGCAATGAGTGATGTTTTCAAGAAGCTTGAAGAAGCCCAACAAAGTGTAGAGATTATTGAGTCATTACTGGTAACAAGTAGTACACAACCATCTTTAGCGATTTAATGATCCTAGAGAAAGATCGACACCTGAAATAAAACGGAAAAGTTCCCTCTGTCCTAATAGACGATTCTACGATTTTTCAGAACTTGTAGGTATATTGGAACAGCTAATGCTGAAGATCGATCTAGTTAGACGCATTTATGAGGGGGATTTAATGTGGAGGGGGAAAATAGAGAGTCTATTAATAGTAAGTCATCTACGATAACGCAACCTCACTACTGGAAGAAGATCATTATCTTTGTAGATGGCGAAAAGAAAAGCATTGTAGAGCGACCGCAAACCAACAATACACGGCTCAGCATTGAAGGAATGAGCCGATTGATAAAAGTAGTAATGTACAGCGATAAGGAGTTTTTATTACTTGCAACGCTTCTGCTAGATCGTAGCGAGATTGAAAATTCTTTGTCACATAGGTTATTTGGATGGAAATGGTATGGTGAGATTCTAGATACTGGTGAGCGAATTATCTTTGCTGTTTCGCTGGTCGGAGCCGGCTTAGACAATGAATATTCGATAGTCGATGTTGGCTTTCAAAGGAATTTTTTTCAATATCTACTATTGCTAATAAGATATGTTGTAACATCATTTGTGGCACAACTAAACTGTTTTCGTAGATTGTCGCCAAAACGATAATCTATATAAATAGTATTACCGGTACTCACCATTTAGCGCAAAAGCAGCCCAATAGAATGGGCTACGCCACTTCTGTTGCTGCCATATTTGAATCTGCGCAGCACGTAATGCTGCCGCCGCAGATAACTTTTGTGGTCCTAACATTCCTTTATAGAAGCGTACCATCAACTGTGTAGAAGCTTTGGCAGGAATCTTCCAAAATGTAACCATAACACGTGACGCGCCTGCATAAGTAAAGCCACTCATCAATCCTACATAGCCTTGTTCGCGAATCTTCTGAAGTTCACTATCATTTATGCTTTCACGTCTCTTTAATCCTAATGCAAGCCCTGTCTGACAGGCAGTAAGTACAACCAAGTCTGCTTGTAGCTTCAAGTTGAAGACGGCAGCAGTGCTCAGAAAACCATCTTGTTCTTTACCATTTTGATCAATAAGAGAGAGTACGATGCCAGAGTAATTTGGGTT
>JBFLVQ010000304.1:0-10810 GCA_040758525.1 Acidobacteriota bacterium | reverse complement strand
TCGCCTGGTTGAATCAGGATCTTTTCGATTATGCCGGTGACAAAAGATTCGACCTCGATATCAGATTTATCGGTCTCGATCTCGGCGATAACTTCGCCTCTTTCAATTTTATCGCCCACAGTTTTGCGCCAGGTGAGCAATTTTCCTGCCGTCATATCAGCGCCAAGTTTGGGCATTACAAAGTTTGCCATAGCGTTAAACCATACTCTGAACAGTCTTCACAATTGTCTCGACCTGAGGCAACGCGGCATCTTCAAGATGCTTCGCATAGGGTATTGGCACTTCAGCGCTGCAAACTCGCACTACCGGAGCATCAAGATTATCGAAACCTTTTTCCATAATCTGCGCGCTGATCTCAGCAGCAAAGCTGCCAGTTCGCCAAGCTTCATCAATAATCACAGCGCGATGAGTTTTAGCAATAGAATTTAGAATGGTTTCGATATCGAGTGGTCTGAGAGAGCGTAGATCGATAACTTCACAACTTATTCCATCTTTATCCAAACGATCAGCGGCATCGATTACCTTGAAGAGCGATCCGCCATAAGTGATTAGCGTGACATCGTTGCCTTCACGGCGAACAACGGCCTTGTTGATGTCAAATGGATCAGGGGTATCGTAAATATCGCCTTCCATTGGATAGAGTGTGGTATGCTCAAAGATAAATACAGGATCAGGCTCTTTCAATGCTGCTAAGAGCATTCCTCTTGCGTCGGCGACAGTCGCGGGAGCAAGAACCTTGATTCCAGGAATATGGGCATACCATCCTTCCAGGCTATGCGAATGTTGCGCTGCAAGCTGGCGTCCTCCTCCAGTTGCCATACGCACCACAAGTGGAACACTCAATTGTTCTCCTGACATATGCCGAAGAGTTGCTGCATTATTGACGATTTGATCAAGTGCCAGCAGACTGAAGTTGACGGTCATTATTTCGACGATTGGCCGCATTCCGCCCAGAGCAGCGCCAATTCCCGCACCAACAAATGTTGATTCTGATAGTGGCGTGTCGCGTATTCGCTCAGGACCAAACTCTTTCAATAATCCAAGGCTCACGGCAAAAGCTCCGCCATAGCATCCAACATCCTCTCCCATCAAGAATACACAAGGATCGTTGGTTAAAGCTTCTCTGAGTGCGCTTCGTACAGCTTCTCGATATGTCATCTTATTAATCGTTGTCATGATGACCTCGGTGTATATACATCATTGAGCAGATTATCAATTGGCTCCCATTCTCCAGCTTCAGCTATAGCAACTGCTTCATCAATCTCTTTTGCCACCGCTGCTTCAATACTTAATAGATCCGCATTGTTCAATAACCTCAAATCTCCAAGCTGAGCTTGAAAAAGGGTGATTGGATCACGCTTCTTCCATTGCTCAATCTCTTCCTTGGTTCGATAAAGATCTGGATCGGCCATTGAATGAGCGCGGAAACGATATGTCCTCGCTTCTAAAAAGTATGGATAATTTCTACTTCTTACTTCATTAACAGCTCGACGCGTCGCCTCTTCAACAGCAATAACATCCATACCATCTACGGAATCTGCATCTAATCCGCATCCTTTGGCCTTCAAACATAAATTGAATTGAGCCTGATGGCGCTCAATGGCTGTACCCATAGCATAGAAATTATTTTCGCAGATAAAGAGAACAGGCAGTTTCCAGAGTGTGGCAAGGTTGAGCGATTCTTGAAACTCTCCTTCAGCAACAGCGCCATCACCAAAAAAGCATGCTGTCACTCTTGACCGGTTTTGTAGTTTATCAGCAAGGGCAAGGCCAACAGCTATCGGCAACCCGCCACCAACAATTGCATAACCTCCATAGAAACGTCTGCTGACATCAAAGAAGTGCATAGAGCCGCCATGACCTCGACTACAGCCATTAGCCTTGCCATACATCTCTGCCATTAGCGAGCCTGCTGGAATGCCTCTTGCCAGCGCCTGTCCATGTTCACGATAGGTTGCTACTATCCCATCATCAGGAGTGAGCGCCTGCATCGTGCCAACAGCCACCGCTTCCTCACCGATATAGAGATGCAAGAAGCCGTGAATCTTTCCCAGGCTGTAGAGTTCAGCAGCCTTCTCTTCAAAGCGGCGAATGCGCATCATCTCTTTCAAGAGCGTGAGCGCATGAGATTTTTCTATAAAGAGAGGCGCTATTTTGCTGGAGATGCTCATGCTAGTTCTCCTCAAGAGTTGAAGTGTCCCCTTCCGGCAGACCCATCTCTCTTGCTTTCAACAATCGTCGCATAATCTTACCGCTACGAGTTCTTGGCAGTTTGGTTACAAACTCGATCTCTTTTGGCGCTACTACCGCGCCAAACTCTTTGCGAGCAAATGCCATCAATTCTCGTTTCAATCCATCATTCGGTTCATAACCACTTTTTAGGAGCACAAAAGCTTTGACTATTTCACCGGCAACGGGATCTGGTTTACCAATAACGCCTGCTTCAGCTACTGCTCTATGCTCCATTAACAAGCTTTCAACTTCAAAAGGACCTATCAAGTGGCCTGAACTCTTGATCACATCGTCCTTTCGCGCTACGAACCAGAAGTAACCATCATTGTCACGCTTTGCCAAATCTCCAGTGAGATAAAAACCATCAGCGAAACATTTCTGGTATCGCTCAGGTTCGTTCCAGTACCCGCGAAACATTGATGGCCAGCCCGGTCGCAAAGCCAACTCGCCTTGCACATCAGGCTCGTTAATAACCTTCACCCTACCTTCTTTGTCTTGATGCACTATGAAAGCTTCTATTCCAGGCAGTGGACGGCCCATTGAACCAGGTTTGATATCCATTGCAGGATAATTGGCGATCATTATTCCTCCGGTCTCTGTTTGCCACCAATTATCATGAAAAGGGAGTCCGAAGACTTTCTTTCCCCATAATACTGCTTCTGGATTGAGAGGTTCTCCAACACTGGAAAGAAATCGCAATGAACTGTGATTGTAGCTGCGAATCAGATATGGGTTGGCTTTCATCATCATTCAAATCGCGGTAGGCGCGGTATACCAAACAGATACTTTTTGAGCTTCAAGAATACCGTACCATCGCTCGGCATCGAAATCATGTTCATCAACAATGCTTGTCACACCATTGGTCAATGGCGAGATAATTCCAAAAGAAGTTCCTGTCACCCAACCTGGATCGGCAGTACACCAGAAGATGTCGTCTTTATGCAGATCGAGTGCATATTTTCCAGTGATATGATGTGCCAGAACTGCCCTGTGAACATGAATAGCGCCTTTTGGTGTTCCGGTAGTTCCGCTTGTGAAATGCAAGAGTGCAATATCTTCAGGATCTGTCGGATCTATCTCAAATTGATCACTTGTTTCATCCATTAGCTTGTAATAATCGATAGTGCCAGCCACATTCGTTGGTTCATCTTCATCTGCAACGAGTATGATATGTTCCAGGAATGGCAACTCATCACGGATCGCTTCAATTTTTCGGTGATATAAAGATTCGGTGGTGAAAAGAACTTTCGGCTCGCCAATTACCATTCGCGCTTTGATCGGTTCTGGTCCAAATGCGGAAAAGAGTGGACAGAATACACTTCTATTCTTTAGTGTTCCGAGAGCTGTAATGTAGAGTTCAGGAATACGTCCAGATAGCGCGTATACTCGATCTCCTTTGGCAACGCCAAGCTTTTTTAGAACATTGGCAAATCTGTTGGTGAGTCCGCTCAATTGGGAATATGTGTAATCTTCAATAACACCGCTTTTGCTCAGCCATCTTAATGCTAAACGCTCGCCATCAGAACCTGCCGTATGCCGATCAACAGCTTCATATGCGATATTGAGCCCACGTCCGGAGGGCAATCCGGCCAATTCGCGACGAGCTTCATCCCAACTGAAAATAACGCGCGTCTGTTCATAGTCTCGAAGATTTGGCTCAAGCTTCCAGTCCGGTGCTGTTTTAATAATCGTGTCCCATGCCATAGTTTTACCTCTTGCTCTCATAAAGCAATAAATATTCCTAAGCTGTCGCCATAACTCAAATACAGGCTGTTCTAAAGAGATTGCAAAGCAGTTAATGAAATATGCGGCATTAATTAAGAATGGATATTTGACCGTATTCTCGATTAATTGGGGAAATTTCCTCACCTGAATTGTGTGGTATTGCTCACGACTATCAATTTACCCATAAAAAGAGCTTCATATCAATGGAAGTTATTGCCAGTGGGGCTGGAATACATATTGCTTTAGGCTCTTTAGACCCAATTAAACAGGAGCAATAATGGAGAACAGATTAACTTATACGCTCGATTTCAGCCAAATCGGTTTAAATGACATAGCTCGCGTTGGAGGTAAGAATGCCTCACTTGGTCAGCTTTTCAATGCCCTTAAACCTGCGGGAATCAATGTGCCCGACGGGTTCGCAATTACTGCGGATGCTTATCGTTGCTTGCTGTCAGAAAATTCTCTTGGTAACAGATTACAAACTCTTCTTTCAGATTTTAACCCAGAGGATGTGATAGAACTTTCCAATCATGGCCATGCTGCCAGAACGGCTATTTTAGAGACGCCTCTACCTGAAGAGCTTCGCAGATCTATTATTGAAGCATATGAAAATCTCTGTGCTCGTCTAGGCCACGAGCCTGAAATGGCGGTGCGATCATCTGCTACAGCAGAAGATTTGCCGGATGCTTCATTTGCCGGCCAACAAGAAACCTTTCTCAATGTGCGCGGGCGGGAAGCTCTGTTGCGCGCTGTGCATGCATGTTTTGCATCTCTTTTTACTGATCGGGCTATCAGTTATCGAACTCAGCATAATTTTGATCATATGCAGGTTGCTCTCTCAGTTGGTGTGCAACCAATGGTTCGTTCTGATAAAGGTAGCGCAGGAGTAATCTTCACGCTCGATCCGGAGACAGGCTTTCGAGATGTAGTGGTAATTACAAGCTCATATGGTTTGGGAGAGTTTGTTGTCCAGGGTGTCGTCACTCCTGATGAATGGATGGTCTTCAAACCGACTCTAGCGCGTGGATGCCATCCAATAATTGGTCGAAGCTTAGGATCAAAAGAAGTAAGACTGGTCTACTCTGATGGCAGCCGCACAACTCGCAGTGAGCCAACTCCCGTGATTGAAAGAGGTAAGTTCTCACTCTCCGATGATGAAGCGCTCAAGCTGGCTCGCTGGGCCTGTGTAATTGAAGAGCACTATTCCAGCCTGGCTAAACGCGAACAGCCAATGGATATTGAGTGGGCAAAAGATGGTTTGACTGGAGAGCTATTTATTCTTCAAGCGCGCCCTGAAACAGTCCATTCGGCTAAACTGCGCACAGCAGTAGCAGAAGTCTACAGATTGAAAGAGAAGCCTAAATCTGCGCTTGTCACTGGACAAGCAGTTGGTGAAAAGATCGGCACTGGTAGAGTTAGAGTAGTTTTAGAAGCATCAAAACTTGCTGCTGTTGAGTCTGGTGACGTGCTGATTGCAGAGATGACCGATCCTGATTGGGAGCCGGTAATGAAGCGGGTTGCCGCCATTGTCACCGATAAAGGCGGGCGCACGGCTCATGCAGCAATCGTTTCACGAGAGTTAGGTCTACCTTGTATAGTCGGCACAGGCAATGCAACCAGCCAATTGCATGATGGCGATGAAGTAACGATCTCCTGCGCTGAAGGCTCTGAAGGACATGTCTACGCCGGTCGTCTTCAATATGAGATCGAGATAATAGATGCTACAAAGACCCCACAGACTAAAACAAAGATAATGCTCAATGTCGGTGATCCAGGTCAGGCTTTCAAACTTTCCGCAATTCCGAACTCAGGAGTTGGGCTTGCACGAATCGAGTTCATCATCACAAATCATATTGGCATTCATCCAATGGCGCTGGCGCGCTACCCCAAGCTTAAAGATGCACAGGCAGTGGTTGAGATCGGGAGAAGGATTGGCAGCGAAGATCCGCGTGATTATTTCATTCGACGATTAAGCGAAGGCGTTGGCCGAATTGCCGCAGCCTTTTATCCAAAGCCGGTTATCGTGCGAATGAGTGATTTTAAGACCAACGAGTATGCACGATTGTTAGGCGGGAATGAATTTGAACCAAAAGAAGAGAATCCGATGCTTGGTTTCCGTGGAGCTTCGCGTTATTACGATCCGCGTTATGCAGATGGTTTTGCGCTTGAATGCGCGGCGCTGGCGCGAGCGCGTGGCGAGTTTGGACTTACCAACATTAAAGCGATGATCCCGTTCTGTCGAACTGTTCAAGAAGCCGAGCGCGTTGTCGCTCAAATGGCTAAAAATGGTCTCCATCAAGGCAAGGAATCGCTGGGAATCTACTGCATGTGCGAACTGCCGGCAAATGTAATGTTGGCCGAAGAGTTCTTGCGTATATTTGATGGCTATTCCATAGGCTCAAATGATCTAACACAACTTATTCTTGGCATCGATAGAGATTCAGGCACAGTTGCACATCTGTTTGATGAGAGAAATGAAGCTGTGCGTCAAATGATAGCGCATGCCATTGAAGCAGCAAAACGGCTCAACAAGCCGATCGGTATCTGCGGTCAAGCCCCATCTGATTATCCAGACTTTGCCGCCTGGCTTGTAGAACAAGGGATCACTTCTATCTCTCTCAATCCAGATGCCGCGATTAAAACAGCGATTGTTATAGGAAATGCTGAAGAAAAGGGCTTATTACGCAAAGCATCAGTTCAATGAACGGAAAATTGAAAATTGTAAATACACAATAGTAGGAGGTGTTGGATGGCTCATCATAAGCAACTGTTCTTTAGATCGACAGCAAGAGAAAAGATCTTGCGCGGAGCAACTGTGCTTGTTGATGCGGTGCGGGTTACTCTCGGTCCAAAATCTAAATGCGTTCTGATTGAGAAGAAGTTTGGTAAACCTATTGTCTGTAATGACGGAGTAACTATTGCAAAAGAGATAGAGCTTGAGGATCGGGAAGAGAATCTCGGCGCGCAGATGATCAGAGAGGCAGCAGAGCGCACCGGTGATGTTGTCGGAGACGGCACCAGCACATCAACAATTCTTGCTTATACAATCCTTTCAGAAGGGGTTCGCAATGTCGCCGCAGGTGCTAGTGCTATCGATCTTAAGCGTGGTCTTGATCGCGGTCTAAAAGTCGCCGTGGAAACTCTACGCTCTCTGTCTCGTCCTGTCGTGAGCCGTAGAGAAAAAGCTCAGGTTGCTACTATCTCTGCTCATAACGATCCGGCGATTGGTGAAATGGTAGCAGATGCACTGGAAAAAGTGGGGCCTGAAGGAGCGGTATCAGTCGAAGAGGCTAAAACTACTGAAACATCGCTTGAAGTAGTAGAGGGGATGCAGTTCGATAATGGATATCTCTCTCCATACTTCATCACTGATGCTGAAAATATGGAAACCATTCTGGAAGATTCGCTGATTCTCCTCAGTGATAAGAAGATCAGCAACCTCAAAGATATGTTTCCACTGCTGGAGAGTGTGGCAAAGATGGGACAATCACTTCTGATAATTGCTGAAGACGTAGACGGAGAAGCCCTGGCCACACTGGTTGTGAACAAGATTCGAGGCGTGCTCTCTTGCGCTGCCGTAAAGTCACCTGGTTTTGGCGATCGTCGTAAGGCAATGTTGCAAGACATTGCCATTCTCACCGGCGGTCAGGTTATCGCTGAGGAGTTGGGATTGAAATTGGAAAAGGTTGCTCCCGATGATCTGGGGAGAACAAAGAGGGTGGTAATCGGAAAAGATTACACCACGATCATTGGCGGCGCCGGTCAAAAGAGAGCTATTGAAGGCCGTTGCAATGAGATCCGCAAACAGATCAAAGATGCTACTTCAGAATATGATAAAGAGAAGCTTCAGGAGCGGTTGGCGAAGCTTTCCGGCGGAGTTGCAGTAATTCATGTTGGCGCTCCATCCGAAGCCGAAATGAAGAATCGCAAAGAGGCTTTTGAAGATGCCATCAGCTCTGCAAAAGCTGCTGTGGCAGAGGGTATAGTTCCTGGCGGCGGACTCGCGTTGCTGCGCGCGATTGATGCAATAGAGAAAGAGGCAGCTAAATGTAGCGGAGATGAACATACAGGGCTGCTTATCTTAAAGCGTGCTCTGGAAGCTCCTACTCGACAGATCGCTGAGAATTCAGCTTTTGATGCCGGTGTGATCGTAGAGAGAATGCGAAATGGTACAGATAACTTTGGCTTTGACGCAGCGATTGGCGAATATGTGGATCTAGTTGAAGCAGGCATTATCGATCCAACCAAGGTTGTTCGTATCGCACTGGAAAATGCCGTCTCTGTTGCCAGTGTATTGCTGCTTACAGAAGCTACGCTCACAGAATCACCAGAAGAGAAGGCCGAGAAGGGCTACTCGGCTGAAATGCCATAAAAACATTCAAAGGAGTAAACCATGAGAAAGATCGAATATGTAATGACCAAGGATGTGACAGCTTGCCGTGCTGATAACAATCTTGCCGAAGTCGGCGCGCTGATGTGGGATCACAACTGCGGAGCACTGCCAGTCCTTGATAATGAAGGAAGAGTGGTGGGAATGATCACAGATCGTGATATCTGCATCGCGATAACAACAAAGAATCGTCCTGCCTCTGATATTAAGGTTGATGAAGTAATGTCAAAGCAGATCCATATCTGTTCAATAGAAGGTGGCATTGAGGATGCCATCGAAGTAATGCGAAATGCCAAGGTGCGGCGCATTCCAGTAGTTGATAGAAACCTGCACCTCAAAGGAATAATTACTTTGAGTGATCTTTTGATACGTTCAGATGAAGATGCTGTGGCAGCCACCATTCTCAAATCTATCTATGAAGATGTTAAGCCGCTGGCACTGGCAGCGAGCTAACTAGGAAAGAAGATTCTAGATCTCTGATTAAGGAAAATGAAATTACTGTGTTTACGCTTAAGATTATTTTCTCGATCGAGAGGAAGCAGTATGCAAAAAGATAAAATTCTTACTTCATTGCTCACACTTCTTGCTGCCGTCTTCGTTTGTGTTGCATTTGTAATCGATGTAAGCGCGCAACAGAATGGCAAAAACGGTAAACAGATAACTATTCCTGTCACTGTTCATGCAGATAGCGATCGAATGCGCGCAATAGCTGATAAGCTTCAACTGGAAGATTTCATTGTGCGAGAGAATAAGCAAAAACAGCAGATCATTTCTGTGAAAAGGCCATCGGAAACGCCTATCATTCTGTCAATCTTAATTCAAGATGATCTTGTATCGCATGTCGGTAATGAGATCAAAGGCATCAAGGAGTTTATCCAGAATTTGCCGAATGGCTCGCAGGTAATGGTAGGTTACATAACAGCCGGCTCTTTAAGAGTGACTCAAGAATTCACTGATGACCTCGCTCGTGCAACAGAATCTCTTCGCATTCCAATTAGCAGCACAACCGCATCGCCATATAGCCCTTATGTTGAACTGCTTGATGCAGTGCGCCTCTTTGATGGAAGACCCGTTGGAAAGCGGATGATATTGATAATCTCAGATGGGCTGGATCTATCACAAGGATTTCGCGGTGGCAGCCCTATGTTCTCAACCCATCTTGAGCGAGCTATCAGAGCAGCGCAACAACGAGGCATTGCTGTTTATAGCTTTTATGCGCCATCAACAGGCTTAACCAGTAGAAGCAGGCTTGCAAGCACATATGGACAGGGATCGCTCAATCGCTTATCCGATGAAACTGGCGGAGAGGCATTCTTCTCAGGAAGAGATTTCGTAACCTTTGATCCTTACTTTAAGGAACTGAATGAACTGATCTCTAATCAGTGGCTTATCACCTATCGCAGCACAAATACCGGCAAAAGTTTTCGCCGCGTTGAAGTCAAAACAGATTTCGATCTTCACCTACATTACCCTACAGGTTATTATCCGAAATAGGGAAGAAACCTGGAAATTTGAGGGAAAGGCTCGGTTTTGTTACATTGGCGAGTCTTTCCCAAATGGGCGCAGTGTTAACCTGCGGTGGTTATCAGCGTGCTGGGCTTTTCAGTGCTCATTGGCAGGGTATATCCACAAATGGCTTTAAGCACACCGGCGATATCTTCGCAGGAGATATCTGGTGGTTGCTCGCCTCTAATCAGCCCCACGTTTAGAGCAACATCATTCAAAGAGAGAATGCCCTACAACTTTCTCGATTTGTTGTCAACAACCGGCAGGCGGCGCACTCTCGAAGTTTTCATTGTCACAAGCGCGCTTTTAACATCTTCGTTTGGATCACAAGAGAAAACTTCGCCAGCCATAACCTCACCGACTTTGACCTCTCCCGCAAGCTTATTGCGCGTGGCAACTGCAACTGCGATATCCCTGTCAGTGATTACTCCAATCGGTTTGCCTTCGTCATCAATCACTGGAACAATGCCGCAATTGTTTTCCCACATCAACTGCACTGCGGCAGCCAGATCGGTATCAGAACTACAAGTTTTCACGTTCTTCGTCATGATGTCCTTTACTTTCATTATCGATTCTCCTGTTTGAATATGATTTCACCAAGCACAGAACCGACACAGCTTCAAAGAATCAGAAGTGTGTGAGCCATACTAATTTGTTGTGGAAATATCTGTGACCTCCGAGCAATCCCGGCAGAGTGATGCTGCTGGATCTTTTTCTAACCGATCGTTATCAATCTTCTCGTTGCATTTGACACATAATCCGTAACCGCCCCGTCCCACTCTCAGCAACGCCTCTTCAATCCGCTTCAACCTATGCTGTAATGCCGTTTGGTAATCTGCTTCATTGCGCGTTTGCCATTCATCGAAGGTTTTCTCTATTATCATTGCTCCGACAGCAGAGAGCGCGAAGTGCAAACCTCGTTCTTCATCTTCCAGTCGGGCTTTTAATTTTCCTAAC
>JBFLVQ010000303.1:0-10838 GCA_040758525.1 Acidobacteriota bacterium | reverse complement strand
TATTATCGACTTCACAACGATAACCTCCGCGGCCTTCATCAATTAGTTCTGGCATTGAGGCACAATCAGTAGTAACAACCGGCTTGGCACACGCCATCGCCTCCGCAACAGGGTAGCCAAATCCCTCCAAACGAGAAGGAAAAAGGAAGATATCACAGTCATTATAAGCTTGTACTAAATCTACATCATTAAGCCGACCAAGTGGCTTCATATTTTCACAAGGAGGAGCAGCAGACTTAGTCCGTAGCCCACAAGTGTAGTAGAGTAGATAGTCCTTACCGAGACGACGCATTACTTCAGGTAGTATATCTGCTCCTTTGCGGCGTATCAGGTTGCCAGTAAAGAGCAGGCGTACCTGTTTACGACCGTTTCCATTACGCGCTGGTAAGGGACGAAACTGGTTCTCATCAACACCATTATAGACCACACGAGCGTGTGGATAACCAAAGTCCTCGGCAATACGTTGACGGGAAAATTCACTTACCGTCACTACTCGGGTAGCCTGTGCTAAGGATTTCAATATATTTGGTCGTAGCACATACTGATGATAAGCCTGTTGGGGTTTGCTCTTATAGTTACTGTAGACAGGATCAAAGACTGAGTGTGCCAATGTAAGTACTAGTGGAGTTGAGCCAACATCGAAGGCAAACCCATATTCAGCCTTGGTATGTATGATATCGAAGTCAAGAGGGCGCCGGAAGGCATATTTGAGCAGCCAGCAAGCGAACTCAAGCGCATGTGGATAGAAGATCAATGAGGCATTATAACCAAGTTGATTGAGGCCGCTGGCAAGCCGTTCAAAATAACGGTCGGCGCCAGAGAAGTTCTGTACTACAGGCAGACCAATCTTCATTACAAACTCCTGTTCAATAGCCTGTTTGGGCGAAACACTAACATTACCCGCTCCACTATACTACTGGCAACCGTTCTTCGGGTGCGCTATGCTTGTGAAACAGCCGTTAGAGAAAATAAATGATAACGATCATAGACGTATTACGCGTTATAATAGAGTAAAATGTAAAATCAAAAGATGGCGCAATAGGGTATAGCCCAACAAATACTTCCTCATTATGACAGGTGGGTTTGCTATGAAAGAGATACGCACTTACCATTGCAATAATTGTGGCGCGTTCTTAATGATTGGTGAAAAGCATAGCTGCGACCGTGCACGCGTAGATCTTATTGGGCGTATTAGCGACTTTCTTAGCCAATCGCAGACACAACACCAACACATAGATATAGAGATGCAGGAAGAGGGTGATGGTGAGAGTGTAGATCGGTCTTAAACCAATATTATTACTATCTGGGGATAGAGTTGGGTAAAGATTTTGGTTACTTTTGAATGATCTAGTATAATGGCCGATACGGGTTTTCAAAAGGCATTCCAGGTTTTAAGCACTAAATAAAAAATCTCGTATAAAGTAGTTAGCTTCCGGTTCACCCACCAAGCGGTTGTAAGAAGTTAAGGAATAATTTTGAACTAAATAGTGAGGAGGATGATGATGGGGAGATACCACATACTACGCAACACTCTGATATTGCTATTACTGCTGCTTTCCCACGTATCTACAGTTGTTTGGGCGCAATCAGGAGGGTCCACAACAGCAGGCATTACCGGCACGGTTACTGATCAACAAGGTAATGTAATAGCAGGAGCAGGCATTAGCGCAAAAAATAGTGAAACCAATTTTATTCGTGAGGCACGTACAGGTGAAGACGGAGCATTTCTACTGCAGCAATTACCACCTGGAGTTTACGAGATAATGGTGACAGCAGAAGGGTTTACCACTCAAACTTCACGATTAGAGCTCTCGCTCGGTAATACTACTAGACTCGATTTTGTTGTACAAGTAGGTGCTACCTCAGAGGTGGTCGAGGTCACCACCACTAATATAATTGAGGAAGCAAAAACTGAAGCAAGCACTAATATTGATCGTCAGCGTATTGACAATCTGCCTATTAATCGACGCAACTTTCTAGATTTCTCCCTTACTACTCCGCGTGTGGTGGCTGATCGTGTGCCAGCACAAGGCGCTGCTGCCACTTCTGGTCTCTCTTTTAATGGCCAGACTGCACGTGTCAACAATATCACCATTGATGGTTTAGACAATAATGATTTAGGTACAGGTTCGGTGCGCTCCACCTTCAGTCAGGATGCAGTACAAGAATTCCAAGTCGTTTCTAATAGCTATTCGGCGGAGTTTGGCCGCGCTTTGGGTGGAGTTGTTAACATTGTCACGAGAGGCGGCACTAATGATTACCATGGTAATCTCTTCTTTATCCTACGCAATGATGAGATCAGTGCCCGGGATGTCTTTGCCCCTTTTAAGCCTGATTATAAACAGTACCAATTTGGTACTACTTTAAGTGGTCCGATCAAGAAGGACAAGGCTTTCTTCTTCACCTCTTTTGAGCGGCTCTCAATCAAACAGAACAACTTTGTCACAATTGGCGATCAGACGGTCCGCTCTGCCAACCAGTTAGGTTTTGTGCTACGCAATGGTCCCATACCATTCTCGATCGGTACAACTTCGGTGTTAGCACGTATGGATGCACGTATAGGCGCCAATGATACGCTTTGGGTACGTTATAACTTTGGCGGCTCTTACAATGGCGCATTAGAGCCTTTTGGCGGACTGATTGGCGAGACCAATGGTGGTATACAGAAGTTGGATGATAACACTGTTGCCGCTAATAATACCTACATTAGTACAAAGTTAAATCTGGTTAATGAGACACGTTTCTTCTACAGTCGCCGCGATCAGAATGTCTTACCATTAGAGGGTGGTCCACAGATACGTCTGGTTTCTCCCGAAGGCTTAGCTACTTTTGGACGCAGCACTTTCTCTCCACAACCACGCGAGCTTAAGCTTTATCAGATAATCGATAATGTTTCACTAACACGTGGTCGCCATCAGATGAAATTTGGTGTGGATTTCAACTACTACAGCACACCTGATCTAAAGACAAAAGTACCGATCTTTGGCGGTGGTTTTGCGCTTTTCCTACCGATCAATTTCAGCGCTTTGACGGGTATGCCAGGGCTACCTTCCTTTACTGGTCTACAAGCTTTTGATCCCAGCTTGCGTACTCCTGAACAACGTAGCTTTTTAACACTGCTATCAAGTCTGTTACCAGGTATGGTACAGGGCTTCCCAACAGGAGTGCCACTCGCTAATCTATCACTGCCAACCGCCTATATACAGGGCTTTGGTGATACTGGCATTGTTATTAATGCCAAACTCTTCTCTACTTTCTTCCAGGATGATATCAAGATAAGACCAAACTTGGTGCTCAAGGCAGGTGTGCGTTATGATATTAACCGAGTAGATTTGGTACCCGACAACAATGGTAATTTCAGTCCCCGACTCGCTTTCTCTTATCGACCTGAGCGGTTACCAAAACTTAGTGTGCATGGCGCCTATGGACTCTTTTTTGCCACTGCTGTTACTGGTCCTTCTTTTATTGTTGGACTCACCAATAGCACTATCAAACTGGGCGTTACGCCTTTTCCTTTCTCGGTATTGCCATTCTCACGACCAGGTCATAACTTCCCAGATTCAAATCAACTCCCCCCTGGGCTAAACTTTATTCCTCAATTCAGCCAGATCTTCACCTATGCTCCTAGTACACGTAACAGCTATACACAACAGGTGAATTTCGGCTTTGACTACCTGTTTGGCAATAATGCTGCGCTCTCTGGGAGTTATCAATTTGTACGTGGTATCAGGCTGCTAGGGCAGCGTAATATCAATCCGATTGTGCGTCCTACTACCAATCCAGTAGAGAGTACCCTGATTGGTCGGGTTGATCCTAGCAAAGGCGATATTACCGAGTTTGAGTCCGCTTATGACAGCTATTTCCATGGTTTCACAATCTCGTTTAACCGGCGCTTAAGCAATCGTGTAGGCTTTTTGGCCAACTACACAGTCTCTAAGACGATAGATAATTTTATTGATATACGGCCAGACATTAGTGAGACCGATGATTCATTGCAGCCGCGCAATGAACGTGCACTCTCCTTGCAGGATGTACGCCAGCGTGTAGTTATTTCAGGTAGTTGGGAGCTTAGTTACACACAGAACCCATTCTTGCGGGACTTCCAACTCTCTACTATTGTCAATCTCAATTCTGGTCGGCCATACAATCTGCTGGCAGGAGCAGATCTCAATCGTAGTGGCGATTTCCCCCCAGGGGATCGACCTGCTGGGTTAGGGCGTAATGCCGGTATTTCACCAGGATTTGCTAATGTGGATTTGCGTTTAACACGCACTGTGACAATCAAAGATCGCTACCGTGTGCAAGGCATTGTAGAAGTGTTCAATATGTTTAATCGTGTCAACATCAGTGAACTAGATCGTATCTTCCCGCCCGATGCACAAGGACGCTTTGTATTACCACCCAAGGAAGGCGGTCGTTTTGTTGCCACTGCGGATCGCTTCCGCAATGCTTTTTCCCCGCGTCAATTTCAAATTGGAGTGAAGTTTACATTTTAAAGTGAGTGATGAATAGGCTTCTGCTAGAATGCTAATGGCAGCTATTGCCATTAGCATTCTGTTTAATAGCAAAGCAATAATCTAAATCATCGAGGAGGAAACAATGTACCGAACCAGACGAGTCTTGTTAGGCCTCGCATTGTTAGTCGCGCTTTTAGGCCTGAATATGCCTGCCGCGGCACAGTCAGGCGGTTCGACCACCGCGAGTATGACCGGTAGCGTCAAGGATGAGCAAGATGCTGTGCTCAGTGGCGCATCCGTGACAGCAAAAAATATCCAGACCAATTTTATGCGTGAGGCACGTGTTGGCGAGGATGGTATCTATCTCTTACAACAGTTGCCGCCCGGCACATATGAGATAACCGCAACTGCAGAAGGGTTCACTACTACCACTACACGTCTTGAACTTGCGCTTGGCACCAACACACGTTTTGACTTCATAATGAAGGTGGGGGCAACTTCTGATATTGTGGAAGTAACTGCCGCTAATATTTCTGATGAGGGTAAGACAGAAAGCAGCACTAATATTGATCGTGAACGTATAGATACCCTACCAATCAATCGGCGCAACTTCCTCGATTTCTCTCTTACCTCTGCGCGTGTGGTCGCCGACCGTGTACCAACACAGGGCGCTTCTGCTACTTCTGGACTCTCCTTTAATGGTCAGATCGCACGTTTCAACAATATCACGATCGATGGATTGGATAATAATGATATTGGTTCTGGCTCAGTGCGTTCTACTTTTAGTCAAGATGCGGTACAGGAATTTCAGGTCGTTTCTGACAGCTATTCAGCAGAATTTGGCCGCGCATTAGGCGGAGTAGTAAATATTGTGACACGCGGTGGTAGCAATGATTTTCATGGCAATCTCTTCTTTATCAATCGTAATGATGAGATTAGCGCCCGTGATGTCTTTGCTCCCTTCGAAGCCAACTATAAACAGTATCAATTTGGCTCGGTTTTAAGCGGTCCAATCAAGAAGGACAGAGCCTTCTTCTTTACCTCCTTTGAACGCCTTTCGATCAAACAGAACAACTTTATTACAATTGCAGATCAGACTGTACGATCCGCGCGCAGCCTAGGCTTTCAACTCGATAATGGGCCACGTCCCTTTGCCCTTGGTACTACTTCTGTGTTGGCGCGTGGGGATTTTCGTCTTAACCAGAATGATACTCTTTGGGTACGTTATAATGGTGGCTTTACTTATAATGGCGCACTAGAGCCATTTGGTGGGCTGATCGGAGAGACAAATGCCGGTATACAAAAGCTCGATGATAATGCTATTGCCGCCAGCAACACCTATATTAACACTGGTCTTAATCTGGTAAATGAGACGCGTATTCTCTTCAACCAGCGCGACCAGCGAGTGCTACCACTAGATGGTGGTCCACAGGTACGTATTATTGCACCAGAAGGTTTTATTACTTTTGGACGCGGTACATTTTTGCCGCAACCACGTTTTGCTCGTACCTATGAGTTTGTCAACAATGTAACGCTTACACGTGGTCGTAATCAGTTCAAGTTTGGTGGTGATGCTACCTATATCACTACACCAGATGGCCGTACTCGTCTGCCGATCTTCCCAGGAGGACTATCGTTCTTCTTCCCATTTGATTTCCAGGCACTCACCGGCCTTCCTGGCGCCCCCTCTTTTACTGGTCTACAAGCTTTTGATCCAGCTTTACGCACAACTGCACAACGTAACTTCCTTACCCTATTGTCAGGATTGTTACCATCATTAGTAGGCTTCCCAAGCGGTGTGCCGCTTGCCGATCTACCGCTGCCAACCGCTTTTCTACAGGGATTTGGTAATAACCAACTAGAGGTTACTACGCGTATTTACGCGCTCTTTTTCCAAGATGATATACGCGTGCGTCCTAATCTGCTACTTAAGGCAGGATTACGTTACGATCTATATCGTCAAGACTTCACACCCAAGAATGGTGGAAACATAAGCCCGCGAGTGGCCTTCTCCTACCGACCGACAGCATTGCAGAACCTTACCGTGCGAGGTGCTTATGGTGTCTTCTTCCCAGGGCCACTATCTGGACCGGCCTTTGCGATTCAACTCACTTCCGGTTCTGGGGCATTAAAGATTCCTGTAATACCATTCCCCTTTTCTGTACTACCATTCTCACAGCAAGGGCGACGCTTTCCGGATTCAAATCAGGTCCCTCAAGGTGTGAACTTTATCCCACAATTGAGCCAGAGCTTCACTTATCAGAAGGATCTGCGTAATCCCTATTCGCATCAAGCCAATATTGGCTTCGATTATCTGATTGGGGATAATACAGTGGTTACCGTAACCTATAATTTTGTGCGCGGTATCAAGATCTTCTCACCACGCAATATCAATCCCATTGTACGCCCTTTTGCTGATGCGGTTACCAATGCAATGATAGGACGTGTTGATACTACTCAAGGAGATGTCTTTGAATTTGAGTCGGCTTTCGATAGTTACTACCATGGTGTTACCCTGGCAATTAGCCGACGACTGACGAAGCGATTTGGTTTTCTTGCCAACTACACCTACTCTAAATCGATCGATAATTTCATCGACTTCCGCACTGACTTACAAGAGGTGGTCAATCCATTACAACCTGCCAATGAGCGAGGGCTTTCTTTGCAGGATGTGCGCAATCGCTTTGTCTTTTCTGGGATATGGCAGTTGGACTACACTACTAATCCCTTACTAAGAGATTTCCAACTCTCAACAATCGTCACACTCAATTCAGGCCGGCCTTATAATCTGCTTGCCGGAGTGGATCTAAACCAGAATGGCGATAATCCAGTGGGTGACCGACCCGCTGGGCTGGGACGAAATGCTGGTGTCACGCCTGGCTTTGCCAATGTTGATCTACGCTTAACACGTAAGATCGATATAAATGAGCGTATACAGTTCCAGGTCTTTATCGAGTCCTTTAATCTCTTTAACCGCGTCAATATCAGCGAAGTAGACCGTGTCTTCCCGCCAGATGCAAATGGCAACTTCCTATTGCCGCCACAAGAAGATGGAAAGTTCATTGCGCCGCGTGAGCGTTTCCGTAATGCGTTCTCGCCACGCCAATTCCAGTACGGTCTACGTCTCAGTTTTTAGTGCTAAGATTAATGATCCCTGGCTAGATTCTGGCTGGGGATCATTTCCGCTCCCTACCACACTAATTAAGAGCTACTAAAATTGAGTTAAATATAACTCAGTGTTATAATCGGCGCCGTAGAAGTACGGAACCCATCCAATTAAGCAGCAGAGAATCATAGAAACCGTAAACTTGGCTTACTAAGTTATGTAATAGCTCCATCCTCGGTATTTTAATGTTAGGAGTATTGCAATATCTTTTGTAGGAGGAAGCGATGCATCCGACAATAAAGTTCTTGGTAAGTTGGGCGCTTGGAATATCTATGTTTTGTGTGGCAGCACCGATTTGGGCACAATCGGGTGGTGCTACTACAGCAAACATAACCGGTCAAGTTGTAGACGAGCAACAGGCCACGATCAATGGTGCGCTTGTTACAATTAAGAACCTCAATACTAACCAATCGCGCGAATTTCGTACGATCGAGAATGGTCTCTATTTATTGGTACAATTACCACCCGGTAGCTATGATCTAACCGTCTCTGCAGAAGGTTTTGTCACTCAGACTAGGCGTATAGATCTAGAACTGGGTACCAATATGCGCTTCGATTTCACAATGAAGGTTGGTGTTGCTAGTGAAATTGTAGAAGTGATAGGTAGCAGCATGATCAATGAAGGGAAGACCGAGAGCAGTACCAATATCACACGTGATCGGATCGATACGCTTCCTATCAACCGGCGTAGTTTTCTAGATTTCTCACTTACAGCAGCACGTGTAACAATGGATAGAGGACCTGCACAAGGTGCCTCGGCTACTTCAGGGCTCTCCTTCAATGGTCAAAATGCTCGCTTCAACAATATCACCATTGATGGCCTAGACAATAATGATCTTGGTTCTGGTTCGGTAAGATCTACTTTCAGTCAGGATGCAGTACAAGAGTTTCAGGTCGTTTCTGACAATTTCTCGGTAGAATTTGGTCGCGCTGCTGGTGGTATTGTCAATATTGTTACACGTGGTGGCAGCAACGAATATCATGGTAATCTATTCTTCTTTATTCGTAATGATGAGAGCAGCGCACGTGATGTCTTTACACCCTTCAAGCCTCCTTACGAACAATACCAGTTTGGCAACACACTGAGTGGTGCGATCAAGAAGGATAAGATATTCTTCTTCACATCCTTTGAACGGCTTTCCGTCAAGCAGAATAACTTTGTTACCATCAGTGATCAATCCGTAGCCGCAGCCAATCGTCAGGGCTTTGTTTTGCGCAATGGTCCAGTAGCATTCTCGCTTGGCAATACTGCTGTATTAGGACGATTAGATACACAGATCTCACCTAATGACACACTCTGGATACGTTATAACTTTGGCGGCGCTTACAATGGTGCATTAGAACCTTTTGGTGGATTGGTTGGCGAGACTAATGGTGGTATACAAAAATTGGATGATAGTACGATTGCTTTCAGCAATACCTATCTCAATACAGGGCTGAATCTGATTAACGAGACACGTTTCCTATATACCAGACGTAACCAAGATGTGCTGCCGCTTGATCCTGGTCCATTGGTGCGTTTAGTTGCTCCAGAAGGGCTTATCTCTTTTGGGCGCAGCCCATTACTACCACAACTGCGTCAGCAGAATATCTTCCATCTGGTTGATAATGTAACGCTCACACGTGGCCGCCATCAATTTAAATTCGGCGGCGATCTACTGATTGCGCGTGGACCTACGCGCAAAACTCAGATTCCTATCTTCTTTGGTGGTGTCTCGATCTTTATTCCACTCGATTTCTCTGCGCTCACTGGCATTCCTGGACTACCATCTTTCAGTGGATTAGAGGCTTTTGATCCTGCCTTGCGCACACAGACGCAGCGTGATTTTCTTAGTACATTGGCAATATTGCTGCCCAGCATGTTCCCACAATTTCCTCGTGGTGTGCCGCTCGCTAATTTGGCGCTGCCGCTTGCTTTTGTACAGGGTTTTGGCTCTCCAAACCTTGAGATAGATGCAAAATATCTAGGACTATTCTTCCAAGATGATATTAAGTTGCGTCCTAATCTACTTCTCAAGGCGGGACTACGTTACGATTTTGAGCGACTTAAATTCTATCGTAACAATAATGGCAACTTTAGCCCGCGTATTTCGCTTGCTTATCGGCCAACACGTCTGCCAAGGCTTAATCTACATGCCGGTTATGGTATTTTCTTTGCGGCGCCACTGGTTGGTCCGCCCTTTGTCGTACAACTAACCGACTCGGGAGCAACCAAGATTCCTGTACTACCATTCCCATTCTCGGTGTTGCCCTTTGCTCAGCCTGGTCATAATTTCCCGGAATCGACTCAACTACCATCGACGATAGATTTCCGGCCACAGTTGAGCCAAAATCTAGTCTTTCCTAAGAGAGTACGTAATAGCTACACAGAGCAGGTCAATGTTGGGTTTGACTACCTGATCGGTAATAATATGGCGCTTTCTGCCAGTTATCAGTTTGTACGTGGTATCAAACTCTTCTCCGTACGTAATATCAATCCGGTTGTACGCCCTAACCCAAGCAATCCTGTAATGGCGGCATTAACAGGTCGAGCCGATCCTACGCGAGGAGATCTATTTGAGTTCGAGTCGGCTTTTGACAGCTACTATAATGCTGTGACAGTCTCTCTTATGCGGCGGCTAAGCAACCGTTTTGGTTTTCTTGTCAGCTATACTTTCTCAAAGTCGATCGATGATTTTATCGACTTCCGTATAGAGTTTCAGGAGACAGTAAATCCTTTGCGTCCACGTGATGAACGCGGCTTCTCGTTACAAGATGTACGTAACCGGTTTGTCTTCTCGGGCGTTTGGGACTTGAGTTACACACGCAATCCATTGTTGAGAGATTACCAGATCTCATCAATCGTCACGTTAGAATCCGGCCATCCATATAACTTGCTGACCGGTGTCGATCTCAATATGAATGGTGATTTTCCCCCCGGAGATCGCCCCCTTATTGGTGGTGTACCGATTGCCCGTAATGCTGGTCTATTGCCGGGTTTTGCTAATGTTGATCTACGTCTAACACGTAGTGTGAATATAGGCGAGCAGGTACGTGTGCAAGGTTTTGTTGAGGTCTTCAATCTATTTAACCGAGTCAATATTAGTGAGATCAATCGTATCTTTCCGCCTGATGCACGAGGTGGCTTCTCATTACCAATGCAGAAGGATGGCCGTTTTGTTGCGTCACGCGATCGCTACCGTAACGCATTCTCGCCAAGGCAACTACAGTTTGGC
>JBFLVQ010000302.1:0-10852 GCA_040758525.1 Acidobacteriota bacterium | reverse complement strand
ATCTAGCCGACCTAGTTGTACTAGAGACTCTATACGCGCACCCCAAGAGGTTTTATGTATAACCGTTTCGATCGAGTTATTAATATCCAACTGATATAGCTCTGTTTCGCTAATCAATCCCTTTTCGAGAGCACGACGTAGAATAAGTTCTTGGTGATCCCTCTTCATAAAAACATGCCTCGCACAGCTCAGTAGCGCTACCAGCAATGGAAGTCCACGAGAAGACACGAGAATAAGCTACTCGCCAGCGACACATAGCGAGTGCTAGATCAATTTTTCATAGGCTGTCGCACTGGTCAAGAGCTGACCAAAGTAAGCTAGAAGTGTGATAGACCAGCAGCTTCATACATAGGACGATAGAGATCATTGAAGTCTTTGATGCTCTTCTCTAAGATCGCCTGTAGCGACTCCAGATCATCAGAATTGACAGTCAGGTTAACACAGTTCAAGAAAGCCATATAGGTATCTAATGTCTTGACCTGTGGGGAGACTAGTACTACATAGATACGTCGTCGGTATTTTGGCATTAGTGAGCTAATATGACGCAATACTGCAATACCACCCTGACGCGAGGCATCAAACTGCGGATCAAGCAATACGATCTCTATCTTCAGATCGTGCATGATCTCAATAGCCTGTGCAGAAGTCTGGGCAATGGTCGTCTCATACCTGGTTTTATCAAGCGCATTCTCGATTATTTCGCGCTGTCCTAGCTCAGCACAACAGACCACTACTTGTTTGCGCTGCCAGGCAAACCCTTTCTGGAGCGCTTCGGTGATCTTGGGCGGACTCCCTCCCGACGCACCTGCCATACCTGCCATCATCTGCATAAACATCTGCATCATCTCTTGTGGATTAGACGCCGCCGGGGGGCGAGATGATGCAGGGGCACCGATTGCCTGAGTGCGTGAAGGTGTGCCATCACTACGCAAAGTCGGTTCTGGTTTAGCAGGAGGCGTAACAGTAACATTTTTACGACAGCGTGGACATTCTGTAGAAAATGCATGTGATGGTACACGAGCATCATCAATATGAAATTCAAAACCACACTGCTGGCACATCCAGTTCATAACCTATCTATCTCCTTACCTACACTCATCGCTCTATAATATTACGCATAGAAGAAGAATTGCCATAACCGCCCCGTCCACTCGGACTAGCCCCTGCGCGGGTGAGGTTTTCGGGACCGCCTTGAGTAATAAAGTCACTCGAGGAACCTAGACCAGATAGACGTAGTTGTAGGTTGCTTGAATTAGTAGCAAAAGCAAGGCCATCTTCCTTGGTAATAACACCCTGGCGTATGTAACGCTCAATCACTTGATCAAAATGCTGCATCCCTTCCAATTCACCATCATTCATCGCCTCCATCAGGGTCTTGCCTTCGCTCTCTCCCTTCTCTATATATTCACGGGTACGTGGTGTTGACTTAAGAATCTCTACAGCAGCAAGACGTCCACGACCATCTGCACGTGGAATCAGACGTTGTGAGATGATATAACGGAAGGCTTGCGCTAGTCGTACACGTATGATGTGCTCCTCATTCTTGGGATATAGACCAATGATACGATCTACTGTCTTAGAAGCATCTGTAGTATGTAGTGTGGAGAGCACTAAGTGGCCGGTCTCAGATGCCTCTAGTGCGATCTCGGTCGTCTCTAAGTCACGCATCTCACCAACTAGGATCACTTTGGGCGCCTGACGCAAGGCAGCACGCAGGGCCAAGGCAAAGGATGGTGTATCACTACCTAGCTCACGCTGATTGATAGTACAATTCTTATGTGAGTGTAGGAACTCTATGGGATCCTCGATAGTGACAATATGATAGTACTTCTCACGGTTGACTTTATCGATAATGGCAGCAAGCGTAGAAGATTTGCCGCTACCGGTTGGTCCTGTGAGCAACACGATACCATTTTTGAGAACAGAGATCTCACCGAGTTGAGGCGGCAGACTGAGTGATTCAATTGTCGGGATATCTACAGGAATGACGCGCATCACCACCGAATAAGTACCACGCTGGGAAAAGATATTAACACGAAAGCGGGTACGCTGATGTATGCTGAACGAGATATCGACAGAGCCAGTCTTAACTAGCTTCTCGGCACCATCTGTGTTACCAGAAAGCAGCGCCATTGCAATAATCTCGGTCTGATAGGGAGTAAGCGCACGTAATCCCTTGATCTCCACTGGGGTTAGTTTACCGTTGATCTCAACCTGGGGTGGTCGACCTACGGAGAAGTTTAAATCGCTGATGTTATCCCCGCTGGCCAACATCTTCTCTATGAGCGGCGGTAGATCGAAAAAACTCATGTAGCCATGCCTCCTCCTTGAAATCTTTACTGTTTCATCTAATTGGCACAGGTTCTAGAAAGCGCCTGTTGAACATTCACTAGGATGGGCGATTGGCGTAGGCCAGCCGCGCTAAAAACTCTTCTGTACGTTGATCAATCCTATCATACTTCAATAGATCGGATATTACTGCGACGGCTGCGGCGCCGGCACGTAAAACCTCTGGGGCAAGCTCCAAGGTAATACCGCCAATCGCGACTACAGGCTTACTTATTGCCGCACGCACAGACCTTACTAATTCCAATCCCACTTGTCCCCCCGCTACCCCCGCACTCGCTGCCGGTTTTGTCTCGGTATGGAATACCGGACCGACAGCAATGTAATCGACAGGTAATCTATCGGCGGCCTGCGCTTGGGCTAAAGAATGGGTGGAGATTCCAATTATAGCATCAGGTCCTAGAAGCGCGCGAGCCTTTTCAGGGGCAAGATCATCTTGTCCTAGATGTACCCCAGCCGCTCCTGTCAATTTGGCGATATCGACCCGATCATTGATTATTAGTAAGGCACCCGCAACGCGTGCGCGCATCACCGCCGCCTGCGCTGCCAAGTAGAAGTCACGTGCTGGCAGTTGCTTTTCACGCAATTGGATCAGTCGCCCACCTGCCCGCGTGATCGCCTCAACAATCTCGGCATGGGAACAACCGGCGATCGCCGTATCGGTAATGGCATAAAGTCCGGTGTCAAAAAAGCCTTCTGGCATAATTCTGCGTATCTAATATAGAATCCGCTGGCTACCTGCGCTATTATAGAGTTAATGAGCAACTTCGTCACGAAAAATCAACCGTTGCGTATTGCCGTACTCGATATGAATAACGGCTACAAGAATCAGGGCATCGGTTGTATCTACAATATTCTCGCAGAAAGCTGTGAGAATTGGGCGCGCCACTATGGACAGCGACTCAACCCCACGATCGAGCATTTCCGTGTGCGCGATTTTGGCGAAGTGCCTTCCCCTCGTTTCGACATCTATATCTCTAGCGGTGGTCCTGGCTCACCCTATGATGGTGAGGGCAAACAGTGGGAGAAGGATTATTGCCATCTACTTAATAATGTCATTGAACACAACCTACACCAATCCCGTAAAGTCTTCTTCTTTGCCATCTGCCACTCGCTACAGGTACTAGCACGCTGCTTCAACCTTGCTGAGGTGGTCGATGCACCCCGTCCTATCTACGGGATTATGCCTGTCTACCCCACTCCAGCGGGACGTAGCTCTTATCTGCTAGAAGATCTCAATGATCGCTTCTTTGCCTTTGAGCGACGCAACTATCAAGTGGTTGAACCAGACGAAACAGCACTTAGCCCTATTAATGGACGTGTGCTGGCGATAGAGAGCCGTGATGGCTTGCGAGGTAAAGCGATTATGGCACTCTCAATTGGTGATGAGTTCCAGGCTACCCAGTTCCATCCTGAAGCAGATCGTGACAGTATGCTACGTAATTTTCTAGATCCAGAAAAACGCGATGATATTCTTGCCCTTAATGGTGAAGCTCTCTACAACAAGATGCTTGCCAGTCTCTATGCAGAAGATCGTGTTAAGCGCACACGTGCAGTAGTACTACCAAAATTCCTTATGCGTGCTTATCAGCATCTTACTGGCCTTGCTAACAATAATTGACTACTAGCTGCTAATAATAAGGAAAGTTAATCTAGCCATGCGATTAGTGTGAACCTGCCTGATATTCTCTACGTAGAGACTGTTAAATTACCTAAAATCAATCTTTCGATACTTTCAAGGTACTCCTCGATAACGAGTTAAGATTAGATCAGGGATGGTAAATTTATGGAATTAATAATCAGAAATCTCTCCAAAACCTATTCTAATGGGGTAAAAGCTCTTAGTAATGTCTTTCTCACCATTCCTAAAGGAATGTTCGGTCTACTAGGACCAAATGGGGCTGGCAAATCTACCCTAATGCGTACTATCGCAACACTACAGGAAGCTGATACAGGAAGCATAGAGCTTGATGGTATAGATGTGCTTAAGAATAAGGAAGTGGTAAGACGGCAACTTGGTTACCTGCCACAAGAGTTTGGCGTCTACCCCAAGATGAGTGCCGAGGCGATGCTTGATCATATCGCAGTTCTAAAAGGGGTAATCAACGGGCGTGAGCGTAGAGAGATAGTCAAAGCCTTACTTCATCAAACCAACCTTTATGAAGTAAGGAAGAAGAATCTCGGTAGTTTCTCTGGTGGTATGCGACAGCGTTTTGGTATTGCACAAGCGCTACTAGGCAGTCCTAAACTGATCATAGTAGACGAGCCAACCGCTGGCCTAGATCCTGCCGAGCGCAATCGTTTCCTTAATCTACTTTCTGAGATTGGTGAGAATATTGTTGTCATCCTCTCTACACATATTGTTGATGATGTTAAAGAGATCTGTAAGCAGATGGCGATAATAAGCCGAGGAGAAGTATTGCAGCAGGGTAACCCACTACTAGCAATCAATGCGCTACAAGGGAAAATATGGAAGAAAGTTATCAGCAAGCAGGAATTGGCACACTACTCAGCCAACTTTAGTGTGATCTCATCGAAACTTGTTGCTGGCAATACCGAAATTCATGTCTACAGCGACATACAACCAGATTCTACTTTTACATCTGTAGAGGCAGAACTGGGAGATGTCTATTTTTCAGCCATTGCCGGTAAAGGCAGGACCACTGATATACAACAACCAGCCGTCGCCTGAGATTAGACTACTATTGTTGGAGGCATAGATGTTTAAAGAGATCTTTCTATTCGAACTGCGCTTTAAGATGAGTAGGTTATCAACCTATGTCTACTTTGCCATCCTATTTCTACTCGCTTTTGCCTTTATTACTACCGATGCAGTGAAGCTAGGTGGTGGCATAGAGAAGGTCTATAATAACGCCCCAAGTGTTATTTCCCAGATGGTAATGGTGCTCACAGCCCTGGGTATGTTGATCACTGCAGCAATCATGGGCACACCCATCTATCGAGACTTTGAAGAGAATACCTATGCTACTTTCTTTACCACCCCGATCAGCAAATCAAGTTATTTAGGAGGAAGATTCTTAGGAGCGCTTACGGTCTGTCTGTTTATCTTCTCTAGCATATTATTCGGTCTTATGATAGGAACTTTTATGCCTTGGGTTGAAAAGGAGCGACTGCTTCCCTTTAATGCTCTTAGTTATCTACAACCAATACTACTCTATCTACTTCCTAATCTGATCTTTTCTGGTGCGCTCTTCTTCTCAGTAGGCACAATCACACGTAGTAATCTGGCGATCTACACACAAGGAGTAATCCTGCTTACGATCTATCTAATCTCGCGTGTGCTATTGGCAGATTTAGATAATGAGTTTATCTCTGGATTATTTGATCCTTTTGCTATTTCCGCCACCCGTAATATCACTAAATACTGGACCATCTCAGAAAGAAACAGCCTCCTTATTCCATTCCAACAAGACCTTGCGATCAATAGATGCTTTTGGACTATTCTTGGACTAGGCTGTTTTGCTGCCACTTTCCATCTCTTCCGTTTCTCCATTGAGCCGGCTTTCTCATGGTTAAAGCGGAAAAGTAAACAACGTGATAGCAGCGAGGAGTTGCTGCCTGCTACCACTCTCACTATTCCACAAGCATCACAACTTTTTACCGTAAGCGCAAGGGTGCGACAGCTATTTACGCTGGTGCGTTTACAAGCGCTGGCTACTATCAAAGAGCGGCCTTTTATTGCCGTAACGTTAATGGGTATGGCATTACTGATTATCAGTGCATCACAGTTTGAAAAGATCTTTGGGACAGCCATCTATCCCGTCACTTATTCTGTATTAGAAGTGATCAATGACTCTTTCACTCTCTTCTTTCTAATTATTATCACGATCTATACAGGCGAGTTGGTATGGCGCGAGCGTACTATAAGATTTCATCAAATCTATGATGCTTTCCCAATTCCATATTTCCTTACCCTTGCTAGTAAAGCCTTGGCATTAATCCTGATTGAGATCCTCTTGCTAATCCTACTGGCTTTCACAGGTATCGCCACACAAGCAGCGAAAGGATATTTCAATTTTGAATTCAGTCTCTATTTCAAATATCTTTTTGGCGTTATCTTTCCCTTCCTCTTGCAAACTACTATTCTTGCCTTCTTCATTCATGCTGTGGTCAATCATAAGTATTTAGGCTATGCGCTTATGGTTCTCTACTATATCGCAACCATTGCCATCTTAGAGCTTGGTTTTGAGCATAGACTCTACAATTATGGTACTGCCCCTAATGTGATCTATTCTGATATGAATAAGTTTGGCCATTATGTTAAACCGGTCTTCTGGTTCAATTTCTACTGGATGTCCTGTGCTGCAATACTTCTCGTGATATCACTACTATGCTGGATCAGAGGAACTGAGACTAATCTAAAAGCCCGGCTCTACGCAACCCAGATAAGGTTTACTACGTCACTTAAAATTCCCCTTATTATTGCACTAATCGCCTTTGTTGGTAGTGGCGCTTACATCTTCTATAACACAAATATCTTGAATCATTATCAAAGCTCTCAAAACACTAAGAAACTACGTGCTGAGTATGAGAGGCTCTACCGTAAGTATAAAGATTTGCCACAACCACGTATCACTAGCGCAAAGGTCTGGCTAGATATTTATCCAGAAGAGAGAAATTTCTCTGCGCGTGGTGAATTCCAGCTTAAGAACAAAACCGATCAGCCGATCAATGCTATACATATCATTGCTGATAACGAGATCAATCTTAGCGAACTGAATTTCAGCAAGGAGAGTAAATTGCTACAAGAGGATAAGAAGCTGGGTTATTACATCTATCAGCTTACTTCTCCAATACAGCCTAATGAGATTATGGATATGAAGTTCAAACTCTCGGTAGTTACAAAAGGCTTCAACCATAATAACGATAGCCTTGTTGTTGGCAATGGTACTTTCCTCAATAATAGGATCTTGCCATCACTGGGATATAGCGAGGACTATGAACTGAGTAGCGACGAAGATCGCAAGAAAGAGAAATTACCTGCACGTGAGCGTATGGCGCCAGTCGATGATCCATTGGCAAGAAAGAATAATCCTCTCTCGCACGATGCTGATTGGATCGATTTTGAAACCGTTGTCAGTACTTCTGCTGATCAGATCGCTATCGCTCCCGGTTATCTTCAAAAAGACTGGATTGAGAATGGACGACATTTCTTTCACTACAAGATGGATAGCAAGATTCTCAACTTCTACTCTTTCCTTTCTGCACGCTATCAAGTCAAGCGAGATCAATGGCGCGATGTGAATATAGAGATCTATTACCATCCAGAACACGACTATAATGTTGCACGAATGATCGATGCGATCAAAAAATCGCTCGATTATTTCACTACCAATTTTGGCCCTTACCAGCACCGGCAGGTGAGAATTGTCGAGTTCCCTCGTTATGCCTCCTTTGCACAATCCTTTCCTAATACGATACCCTATTCTGAGAGTATAGGCTTTATCGCCAGAGTAAAAGACGATGAAGATCTTGACTATCCTTTCTATATTACTGCCCATGAAGTAGCGCATCAGTGGTGGGGTCATCAAGTAGTAGGAGGAAATGTACAGGGTTCAACTTTTATTATCGAGTCGCTAGCACAATATTCTGCTCTTATGGTGATGGAGAATGAGTTTGGCAAGGACAAGATGAATAAGTTCCTTAAATACGAGCTGGATCGCTATCTCGCTGGGCGTAGAGGAGAGAGTAAGAAAGAACAGCCGCTGCTTTATGTAGAAAACCAACCCTATATACACTATCAGAAAGGTAGCCTAGTTATGTACGCGCTCAAGGACTACCTTGGCGTAGAGACTGTTAATAGCGCATTGCGAAAATTTGTGCAGACCGCTGCTTTCCAAGAACCACCTTATACCAATTCTCTGGAACTCTATCAACTTTTCAAACAGGCTGCGCCAACAGAATTACATAGTACACTATCAGATCTATTTGAGAAGATCACACTCTACGAAAATAGAGCCACCACAGCAACTATGCAGAAGCTTCCCGATAATAAGTATCTGGTAAAAATAACTGTAGAGTCAAAGAAGTACCATGCTGATGGCTTAGGCGTCGAGCAAGAAGCACCGCTAGATGATCTAGTGGATATAGGTGTATTAACTGAATCTACCGCTGGCAAAACCAATGCAAAGATTCTCTACTTGCAGAAGCACCGTATTAAGAAGGCAAAATCAGAGTTTGAGATCATTGTTGATGAAGCACCCGCCAAAGCAGGAATCGATCCCCTCAATAAACTGGTTGATCGTAACCCTAATGATAACGTAGTTAAGATCGCCTCAGCAGAGTGATCTCGGTAAAACCGAGATCTTTTATCCCGACAATAATTCTTGACCTTATACCTAGGTATAAGGTGTAACTTTCTACTTATCAGACTAATTTCCAGATTTAGGAGTATGGAAAAGCCATGATCGAAAAACTTCATCACTCGCTGGTCTTCTTTTTCGCTATTGGATTGTTTGGTAGTACAACTACATTTTCAACACTCTTTAATTGTATGAGGGCACAATCTCAATGCAAAGATGAGACTGCTGTTAATAAGCAAGGATCACCACTAGCCTGCAATTTAACGGCTCTTAATAAAGAGCAAAGAGAACGTCGGCTACAATTAGCAAAACAATTACAGAGCAGTGTTAAAGAGTTACGAGAATTGCCTGATGGCTATGCCTTCCGTCTCCCTGCTGAGCCTACTATTTGTCTACAAGCAGCAGAATTTATCACATTAGAAAGTCGCTGCTGCCCATTTCTAACCTTAACAATAGAGCTTGAGCGTGAAGGTGGACCACTCTGGTTGCGATTAACAGGCCAACAAGGGGTAAAAGAATTTTTACGCGCTGAGCTTGGCATTGCTGAGAAAACCTTTTAAATCTTCTTTTAGAAAGACTACGATCATTAATTATGATGGTAGCCTTTACTACAAACAAACTTCCAGATGGGGGCCAGCAACTATGCGTATAGGTGAAGCAGCAGCCAGTGCTGGAGTTAACATTCAGACGCTACGTTATTATGAGCGGCGTGGGCTATTAAAAGAACCTCAACGTCGAGCATCTGGATATCGGGAATATTCTGAAAATACCGTCGCGCTGATCCGTTTTATTAAGAAGACACAATCACTAGGATTTACTCTTAATGAGATCCGAGATTTTATCCGTCTACGTGAAACTAATACGCGTAATCGTGGTAGAGTGCGTATGCTAGCAACCGTGAAGATGGCAGAAATTGATAGAAAACTGCAACAACTGCAGACAATGCGAGAGGCTCTTAATGATCTTGTTAATGCGATTGATATTTGTACTTGTGAAACTACTCAAAAAGAGTGTCCACTATTAAAATCTCTTAGTGAATAAGTACAAAAATGAGACAGCCATTAATAAGAAAGAATTACCATTAGAATAACGGTAAATCGACACTGATCCCATTTACACCTTTCTTGACAAAAGTATATCTCCTATTTAGGATTTTTATAAAGAAGTAATCCCTGTACATTAGTATTATGTATCTCTGCTCCTTGTATAGGAACAGCAACCTTAAAAACACCTGGTGAGAAATTTTCCGAGTTAGGTTTCTAACCATACAAGCCTAATACTGTGATAGCCATCTACACCTTAACACACTAAGAGTTCATATAGCTTGAAACTATCATAAATTCTAAGTATGTTAAGGTGCAGGAAAGCTTCAGAGTATGTGAGATAAACTTTCAACTACCTCCTCTGATGGTAGGAAAGAATGCTTAAATGTAAAAGCATAGATTGTCTCTCCATGCTTATTAAGATAGTCAAGCCGTTGCTTAGCTTCTTCAATCGTAGGTATATGTCCAGCTTTGACCCACCATAGTGCCAGATTCATATCTGCAAGTTTCTCAAACCATTGCTGCTTTTGACGCATTATTTCCGTATGAGCACTCTTATAAACATAGGCTTTAAGCTGCTCAAGAGATTCCCATAGAGACATATTGATAAAGATACGCTCATCATCATAGGGGCGTAGATTTGTAGCATCACCTTCTTCAGTTTGCAACCGCCATATAAACCCTGGACTAGAATCTGCCAGCGCGTTGATCTCAGCCAATTTAGACACAAAACCGATCATTATGGGATCATCTAAAGGCGCAACCGCACGAGCGATATTAACTTGGGCAAGATGGTAAAGGTGTGATGTCATAGGTATACCTTCCTGTTAATGCGATATCAAAGATGCTATTGGTTAACCTAGCATCTGCTTGCCAAGACAGTATCAAGCCTTAGATTTAAATTGTCTTGAACGATATTGACATTGCGCATAACGACCTGGGGTAATACCTATAATTCGCTTGAAAAACCTGTTCAAGTGACTCTGATCAGCAAAACCGACAGCAACTGCCACTTCAGCAATCGGCGCACCTTTAGCAAGAAGTTTCTTTGCCTTTTCTATACGAACTTGGGTTAGGTAAACATAGGGTGGTATCCCGACTTCATTTCGAAAAGCTCTAATTAAGTAGCAACAATTGAGA
>JBFLVQ010000301.1:0-10856 GCA_040758525.1 Acidobacteriota bacterium | reverse complement strand
ATTAGCTTGTCTATTCGCTCTATTGATGATCGTAATTTTGGTGCGCGATCTGGCAATTGCACAGACACCTACCCAAGCGGAGGCGGGCGCCACATCCACATCGAATGACTACATCATAGGAGCGGGTGACTTACTAGAGATTCGTGTCTTCCGACAACCAGAATTGAGTGGCAGATATCGTGTCAGCGATGCTGGCTCACTCAATCTACCATTCACTGGTCAGATCGATGTAGCAGGATTAAGCGAGTCTAAACTGACCACACTGTTGAAAGAGAAGCTACTGAAAATTTTACGCCAACCCCAACTGAGCGTACTGGTAGTAGAACAGAACTCCCAATCTGTCACGGTCTTTGGCGCGGTAAGAACACCAGGACGCTATCTACTACGTAGAGGGGAGCGCTTACTCGATGTAATCGGCAGAGCAGGGGGATTAACAGGTATTGCTGGCCAGAGTATCAATCTCATCCGCTATGGATTAACCGGTTTAGATAACCAAACTACGACAGCTCAGAGAGAGCAAGATGAGAATATCAAGGTTGAAGCCATCAACCTCAAGGAACTACTCAATGGTAGCCCGGCACTGAATGTTACAGTAACACCTGGAGATGTTATTAATGTGCCAGAAGCAGACACCATTTATGTAGCTGGTAATGTACATAAGCCCGGTGCTTACAATCCCAAGGAACCTATCACCCTTTCACAAGCAATTGCGCTGGCCGGCGGAACAACAGCAACCGCACGATCTAGTCATATACAACTCTACCGCACTGTGCCAGGTAAAGCTGAGCGGGTTGAGGTTAGTTACAGCATCAGTGAAATAGAAAAACGCAAAGTGAAAGATCCCATCCTACAACCAAATGACGTTGTGTATATACCTAGTTCGGAGTCACGCAGTCTAGGGCTGGCTTTCGTACGCGCACTCACAGGCGGCTTAGGAGGTGGCTTGGGAATCGCGGTATTCCGTTAATCTGAAAAATTGGCACGACCATCATTGAAAGCGTGGGTAGATTATGGATAAGCAGACGGAGAATCAGAACAACAAAGAAGAGGCACTGGTAAACATAAATACCAGTTTGGTCAACAGGATTGGCTTAACACCAAGTTGTTATGGCGCCAATTCAACACCACAATATAGTACTGATACGGCGGTGAGGACAGAGCGGACAGAAAAAGCTCGCTGGCCAATCCTCAATTACCTAAGAGTGATACGAGAACGAAAATGGCCTTTGCTAGCAGTCTTAACCATTGTAGTCGCACTTTCTATCTTTATTACTCAGAAAATGCGACCAGAATATGATGCCCACGCCAAAGTAATGATTGGCAAGAGTGCACAGAAAGCAATTACTTCAAAGGATCTCCCGGAAAGTGATATCAGCGATCGTGAGTATTTCCAGACTCAACTGGATCTACTAAGGTCGCGCACGCTAGCTAAGCGAGTAATCGATAAACTGAATCTACAGGATGTGCCAGAATTTCGTGAAGCCTTAATGGGTCAGCAATCACCTACTACAGGACAGTCCAAACCATTAGTTGTTCCAGTAGGTCAAACAAAGACAGGTGCATTGTCAGATGAAGAGTCTGCACGCCTGATCGATATTGTCCTTAAACAACTGACCGTTAAGACAACTCGTGATAGCAGACTGGTGACAATACTCTACTCTAGTTATGATGCCAAACTATCTGCTGATGTCGCCAATGCTTTTGCTAAATCCTATATCGATTACAATCTAGAATCACACTTTAAGTCCACGACAATGGCATCCGATTGGCTGCAACAACAGTTGGGAGAATTGCGTGCAAAAGTTGAGCGCTCACAAGAAGCCCTGCTTAAATACGGTAAAGAGAACCAGATCATCCCCTTAGATGATAATAAGAATGTCACCTTAGAACGCTTTGCCGCGCTTAATCAGCAGTTAGTAGAAACAGAAGCAGAAAGAATAAAAGCAGAGGCAATCTACCGTCAATCTCTTACCAGCCCTGACTCAATGCCACAGATCATACAGAACCAGATTGTTATTCAGTTGTTAGGCAAATTGAGTGAGTTGAAGCAGGTGCATGCCAGGTTAAGTGAAACTTACCAACCAGACTATCCGGAAGTGCTTGAAGTCGCTCGTCAGATTGAGCAACTGGAGACACAGATTACGCAAACAAAAAGGACTATTCTGGAAAATATCTCTTCAGATTATCAAACCGCACTACGTCGCGAAAAGAATCTACGTGATACCGTAGGTGCACAACGTGCACTCACACTTGATCAGAATGATCGCGCTGTGCAGTACGGTATTCTCAAGCGTGAAGCGGATGCTAATGCACATCTCTATGACACCTTGCTGGAAAAGATGAAAGAGGCAGGTGTACTGCAAGCAATGCAGACCAACAATATACAGATTGTTGATGAGGCAGAAGCACGACCAGTTCCTGCGCGACCCAATAAGGTTAAGAATGTCGGCTTGGGAGTGTTGCTGGGTCTGTTGCTGGGGATAGGCACTGCTTTCTTATTCGATCACCTGGATGACTCGATCAAGACCACTGAGGAGATCGATAGAGAAATGGGAGTGGCTGCCTTGGGAGCAATACCAAGTCACAAACTCTCTGCTAGCTCGACAGGAAAATATAGAGATATGCTCTATGGTGAGGCTTATCGCAATCTGCGCACTTCAGTAATGCTCTGCAACGCCAGTAATCCTCCCCAGACGATCCTAGTAACAAGTTGTTTCCCCGGTGAAGGTAAATCTACCGTGACTACCGGGATTGCCTCAACCTTAGCTAAAACAGGCGCAAAGGTATTGATCATTGATGGTGATCTACGCCATCCAACCTGCCATTCCCTACTCAATATGTCAAATGAGGTAGGGCTTTCCAACCTACTATTCCGACAGCAGGAAAAGGCTCAATTTATCAATGGTAATAGTCAATTGGGTATAGATCTGTTGGCAGCAGGGCCCTCGCCTTTCAATCCTTCTGAGTTGCTCTCTAATACAAAAATGCGAGAAAGCATTGAAGTCTTACGAGACTATTACGACTTTATCCTGATCGATTCTCCACCTGTAATGGGATTTCCTGATCCTATAATCCTCTCTCAATATGTTGATGGAGTAATTCTTGTCGTAAGAGCTGGTCATACTCCTAGACATTTGCTACGCCAGGTCAAACAGAGACTTCTACGCGCTTCTGCAAACGTTATGGGTGTTGTACTCAACCGTGTCGATATCAAGAAACAATATCCATATTACGGCAAGTACTTCAACAACTATTACAGCCGTTATTATCGTCAGGAAAAGAACGGCCAGAACGCTCTAAAGGCGTAGTGATATTGAAAGCTATGGGAAAAGTGAGATGGCTGAGCGGCATAGTGTTGGTACTGCTCTCAGTATTGATGCTGCGTAGCGTGTGCAAAGAGCAGATCGCACAAGCAATTGTGGAGGGTTACGAAATGGAAGGAGCATTATCAACAGCTCTGGTGCTCTCACCACATTCGTCTGAAGCCCATTTCAAGCTTGGCCGTCTCTACCTATACAATCCAGAAAAACGCAATCTAGATAGCGCGATACTACACCTGGAAAAAGCTGCACAGCTCTCCCCCTACAGTTATCGTGTATGGTTGGAACTAGGAAAAGCTAGAGAGCAAGCTGGTCTGATTGAGGCAGCTCGTACAGCATTTGCGCGTAGTAGTGCGCTTGCTCCTAAATCGTTTGAAGCCCTCTGGGCAAGAGCCAACTTTCTCTTACGCAACGCAGAGGCACATGAGTCTATCTGGGCTTTGCGTCAAGCCATAGAGCTACAGCCAGCTTCACTGCCACTGGCATTAGAGTTGGCTTATCAGAAGTATGGGAATAGTCTTACCGATACTGAAAAGATTGTACCAACCGACCTACTTAGTCGCTTGAATTATGCGCTATTTCTTGTCAACGTGAACCAGCCAACTGCAGCCGTAACACTAGTCTCTGAAATTGCCGGTAAAGGATTTGAAGAATCTCACTACGCACTGCTTCGACAAATAGTGGATACGCTTTATCAGAAGAGATATTTCTCTGAGGCAAAAACTGTCTGGCTCTACTATGCACAGGCTAATGCCCCCCAATTGGGTGTAGCAACCCTGGAATCGGTCTTTAATGGATCATTCGATTATTCTACACAGTTAGGCTACTTCGACTGGTCTATTCCACAGATTAATGGTGTTGAGATAAGTGAACTCTCAACACACAACAATGGTCTGCTCAGATTGGTCTTTAACAAGAAAAATGTAGATCTATATGGTCCTGCACAGGTGATTCCAGTAAGGGCAGGAAAGTCTTATCGCCTCAGCTTCCGCAAACACAGCCAAGCCCTATTCGCTGCTGGTCAGATCTTTGTAGAAGTTTATGATGTAGTCGATTACCAGCGGCTGAATCTGGCATCAACCCCTTTGAAGAGCGATGAACCCTGGAACACAGAAGAGTTGAGTTTTACTACTACTGCTGAGACCAACGCGATCGTGTTACGTGTGCGACGACCTAAGCTTAATAAGTTTGATAGTTTGATTGAGGGAGTGGCGGAATTCGACGATTTCCAGTTGATTTCGCAATAATCGATAGTGATGCAGATAAGCATGATGTGGAAACAGACCAAAATTATTGACCGCGCGATATTGCTAATCGCAACACTCTCATTGATCTTTTCTCCTTGGGCCTATGGTACAGTCGAGCCTTGGTCGCTACTTATTTTTGAATCTGGCGCGGCAATAATACTCTTCTTATGGGGAATGCAACTCACCATTGAGGACACTGACAAATTTATACCGCCATTTGCTGCCATTATTGCGATCGGTTTTCTATTGCTTATTTTGATCCAATTGCTTCCTGGTTTAGGCACAGGCAGTAATGCCACCATTTCGCTAGCACCGCAAGCAACCTGGTTGTCATTACTAAAAACATCTGCGCTGGTGATATATTTTTGTGCCCTGATTCAGATCGCTTCTCAACCGCATAGTCGCACTGTGCTTATTTATACGATCGTAGTGGTGGGTCTGGCGCTTAGTGTCTTTGCTATTGTGCAATATGCAACCTGGAATGGTCGTGTCTATTGGTGGCATGAGCTGAATAATTCTGCAGAATGTTTTGGCCCATTTATTAACCGTAATCATTTTGCTGGATATGTAGCAATGACACTATCACTCTCACTGGGCATGCTTATCTATAATCGTGGTAATTACCAGGAACGCTTTTTCTTTGCTCTTGCCAGTGCCGTAATGGCGCTAGCGATCGTGCTTTCCCATTCTAGGGGGGGATTAGTATCAGCACTTGCTGGGGTACTATCGCTCTCTGTTTTGTGCTTCCGTTTACATATTAACTCAGATGCTAACACGGAGAGGGTAAGCTATTTACGTAATAGGTTGGTGAGCGGTTCAAGCCTTTCTATCGCATTGGTATTTATCATCGCATTGGTATTGTTGATAGCACCGGGGCAAACCGGATTGGCAGCGCTTATTGATATGAAAGCAGGTATCTCTTCCATTAACGATCGCTGGGCAATATGGAGAGATGCTTGGACACTATTTCAACAACACCCATTGTTAGGCGTAGGTTTGGGCGCTTATCCCTATGTTTCTACGATGACCGTTGATAAACAGCTCGCTACTCATCTAGGAGTACATCAGACCCATAACGACTATCTGCAAACGCTCACTGATACAGGAATCGTGGGAGGAATATTCGCAATTCTCTTCCTATCCTCGATCTTTATTGCAGTAAGGAAAAATCTGCGCAGTGTGCGTGTGCAGGAAAAGGCCATTATCCTGGGAGCAGGCTCTGGGATAATCGCTCTACTAGTACACAGCAGCGTCGATTTTAATCTTCAGTTGGCTTCAAATGCACTGTTGTTTTTGGCATTAACTGCGCTGGCAATTCAACCCTCAGACGCACAGATGCCGGGAGGAAAAATGGAATGAACAGGAAAAAAGTTATTAGATTTTGGGTGGCGGCGATGTTGCTGATACTACCCTACGCAATTAATGGTACCTCTGCAGAAGCAGCTACTGTTTCTGTAACAGGTCAGAATACCGCTAGCGCAGTGGGCAACCCCAATACAGGCGACTTTGGTGCCATTCTCAAAGCCGTCAATGCCGCTGCTGCCGGTGATATTATTGAACTCAATGGGACTTTCCTTTTCGCAGATACTAGTGGTGCGATACCGTTAAGCCGAGGCATACGTATCGCAAAATCCTTAACAATTAGAGCCGGCGCCGATGGCGCACGTATTATTGGTCCGGGTGCCAAATCGATTAATAAACTACGTGCTACCGCTTTTAATATAGTTGCCGGTGGTGGTAGTTCATCAGTTGAAGGAATTACTTTTTCCGACTTTGAAGTGGCAATCATTGCGGATGGGCCAGTTGCTAATTTAACAATTAACAACAATAGCTTCACCAATATGCTTACCGCTTTCTTTGGTTTTAATACCGTCGGTTTAACCGTTTCCCGTAACAAAATAAGCACCCTGGGCGGCAAAGAAGCAGCCTTTGGCGGTGCTGTTGTTGTCTTGAACTCTAACAAGCAAGACTCGATCAATACCTATCGGGAGAACGAAATTACCGGCCCTGGTATTGGCAAATCCGGCAAATCTGCAGGTGGTATTGTCGAGCGCATCATCTCTGCTACCCCTTCTTCACCAATTGTTGACAACAATAAAATATCTGGTTTTGATACCGGTATGGATATAGGAGAAGTGACACGATTTGGTGCGACTAACAATACTATTGCCAATTGCGATATCGCGCTGCTAATTGCTGATCTAGATCCTGCCGATCTTCCTGATTTCGGTGTCCCAGCCGGCTTAAATAGCGGAAATAATGGAATGATTAGCGGAAACAAGCTGCTCAATAGCGCAAAAGGCTTGGGACTGTTGAATGCTGAAGGTAATACCATCACTAACAATGTTGTGGAGAGTTGCCAGGTTGCTTACTTGCAGGATGTTAGTAGTATGGAGAAACCTACCGGAGCAAATCAACTGCTCGGCAATACCTTCAACAAGAATCAATCAGATCTGCTAAACAACGATATGGGGTTCCCACTTAGCTACGACTCTAATACATTTGACGGCGGCTCTGTTCCTAAACTGGCTGATTCTAGCGGCGCTATCCAGCCTTCCGATTCATCTCCGGCGCCTGTAATCACCTCAATCAAAACAAAGAAGAAAAAGATGATTGTATCAGGCCGCTCGCTACAAGCAGGCTCGTCGCTACTCATTGATGGAAATATAGTTTCTGTAAATGGAAAGCCGGTAGCAGGCAAATTGGTAAATGGCGACCTAATCTTTAAGGTTAAAGTTAAGAAACTGGGGCTGCGTGTAGGAGATCGCTACCGACTACAGTTGCTGACTAGAGAGGGGCGACGTTCCAACGATTTCATCCTTATTCTGAATAGCCTAGTGACGGGCGCAGATAGCCTGCTTGCCCCTACCACTGATGCGCACAATAATGCCGTCAGACGTATAAACGCCGTGTCTTTCTCGCGGCCTTAAGCTTCAACCTAATGTTGGTTGAAAGATCATTTTTGGAGTTAAAATATGGACAATAGAACCTCTCGCAAACGTATTCTGGTTACCGCTGCGATCTTTCTATTGAGTCTGCTTAGCCTATCTGTATGGGATTTGCGCGAGATTGCTGCGGCACCTAAAGCGCAACCATATCTCATACCTAGGCAAGAAGACTCTTCTTTAGCAAAAGAGGGTGGGATACTACTTGCTGCGCGGGGCGCACGCCTTAACGCACAAACAGCCTACCAAGGTGCTTCGTTGACGAATGGAAGTGGGTTGGTAACTTCAAATGATGCCGCAATGCTCTCATTGGGCAATGCTGGTCGTTTGACATTAAACCCACAAAGTGAGATGACCCTCACACGTGTTGGTAACGAAGTGAATATCTCCTTAAAAAGAGGCGCAGCTCATTTCTGGAGTGAACCTGGTCTAGAGACCAAACTGAATGTTACTTTACCAAATGGTAATCTCACCATTCTTTACCCACAAGGGGGATACTCTCTGCTCACAGCTCAACAGCACGATTCACGTCTATCGATCATATCGGCTGAAAAAGCATTGGACTCGGTGCAAGTTACCTTTCCTAATGGTCACACCGAAACCATTACACAGGGAAGTCAAGCCAGTCTTGACTTGCTTAATAGCGATATAAAATCGCTCACTAGCACAAACAATACACAAGATTTCGAATTGCGTGATCTTTTCGACTTCCAGGTTTTTGCTGGCGCAAAACCAAACCTACCGCTTCATACCACCGCAACAGCGGGAGTACCTAGCGTCGAGGCGGATACTGATGATGGGATACTGTTAACTCCTATCAGCCCAACTCGACCCTAATCTTTTTAATAAGAGGACACAGAAGATATAATACTCTCTGTGTCCTCAATATATATGCCTCTATCGTCAATACATTCCTCTAATATGTAGCCTTCTCGTTGACGAGCGCTACCCACTAGACTCACCAACCTGTTATACCTAAAGCAGGAGTTAGGATTTTGACTCTGTAATAATCTCTACATGGAAAAATTTAGTACCCCCTCATAATCTGGTTTAGTCAGATCATGAAGGAGTACTACTAGTAGACTTGTTATAGCCATTACTATTTGACCTCACAAGTCATATCCAATATCAACTATTTGTAGCCATTGACCAATCAATAATCACTGCAAAATATGTACCAATGCTAACAGCACGGTATTGTAGTGACCGATCTATATATCTATCTTTGAATAAACTCTATAGTTAGCAGCTCTAATAACTTTATATTGAAGACTGGCTTGGTTAGCACAATAATTACGAATCTGTAGGCTTAGCATAGCTAATTTACAAATTTGTATGTTTAATAACCTATTTTAACCTGATTTAGTATCATGGCAAGGTTATCTCTTGTCTGACTAGTGCTTGCTGTCCTGCTTGTATATCTTCCTGATGAGTGATCCCGGTTTGACCGCTAAAATAGCTCTAACAATTTTATTAAGGATATTAACCCTTGACGCCAGCTATTTCTGTTAAGTTACAATTATGTTAGGGCTATAAGCTATACCAACATATTTGTACTATCACTCTTATTATGATTATGGACACACAAACCAGTGAGATAAAGAAGTTAACCACGCTACTTGAAGTGAGTCAGGCACTTTCTGGCACACTCAATCTCAAAGCCGCACTGCATCGTGTGCTAGAGATACTTGAGCGCCATCACAGCATAATACGTAGCGCTGTCACGCTGCTTGATGAAGAGACGGGAGAACTACACATAGAAGCTGCTAATGGTCTAGATATTGATGGAATGAATGCGCGCTACCGATTGGGTGAAGGCATCACTGGTCGAGTAGTTGAAAGTGGTAAGTCAATAGTTGTTCCTCAGATAAGCCGTGAGCCACTCTTCTTGAATCGCGCCGATCAAAGGAAAGAGCTAAATAAGCAGGAACTCAGCTTTATCTGTGTGCCAGTTACTCTAAACCGTAAACCAATTGGCGCGCTTGGTGTTGATCTACGATTCAAAAAAGATCATGACTTTGATCGTTCAGTAAAATTTTTACGAGTAGTAGGCTCTATGATTGCGCAAGCTTTAAAGGTTCAGCGTATGGTGGAAGCAGAGCGTCAACGCCTACTTGATGAAAATATTCATCTGCGCCAGGAGCTCAAAGAGCGATATGATTTTTCAAATATTGTTGGTAGTAGTAGTCCTATGCGTCAGGTCTATAAGCAAGTAGCTCAGGTTGCCCCCACCAACACTACGGTGTTAATACGAGGTGAATCCGGTACTGGAAAAGGTCTCATTGCTCATGCGATTCACTATAACTCACCTAGAGCCAAGAAACCTTTTATTAAGGTGAGTTGCGCTGCCTTGCCTGATACTCTAATTGAGTCAGAATTGTTTGGTTACGAAAAGGGGGCATTCACTGGAGCACAGGCTCGCAAGAAAGGTCGTTTTGAAATGGCTGAAGGTGGTACGCTGTTTCTTGATGAGATAGGCGACCTCAACTTCTCTACACAAGTGAAATTACTGCGAGTACTACAAGAGAGAGAGTTTGAGCGGCTAGGTGGCACTGAAACCATAAAGGTAAATGTGCGGCTGATTGCTGCTACTAATAAAGCTTTAGAGAAAGCCATTGCAGAAGGTACATTCCGTGAAGATCTCTATTACCGTCTAAATGTATTTACTATTTTTGTCCCCCTATTGAGGGAGCGTAAACCAGATGTAATGCTTTTAGCAGATCATTTTTTGGAGAAGTATGCTCGTGAGCATGGCAAAAATATCAAGCGTATTTCAACCCCAGCAATAGATATGCTTATGAGCTATCATTGGCCTGGCAATGTTAGAGAGCTTGAAAATACGATAGAGCGTGCCGTACTAGTCTGTGATGGCAATGTAATACACAGCCATCATCTTCCTCCCACGCTTCAAACTGCGGCAGCAAGTGATACTGTCACGAGATTATCGCTTGCTGCTGCTGTCGAGGCCTATGAAAAGGATCTGATTCAAGATGCGCTCAAGACTACCCGTGGCAATCGTGCTCGCGCAGCAAAATTATTGGACACTACCGAACGTATACTTGGATACAAGGTGAAGCTGTATGGTATTGACCCCAAACGGTTCTCTTAGCAGGGTCAACCATCAGTTATACGATCTACAGGTTACAAAATTTTTACATAGTCTTAATAGCTAGGTTACATTGAGGTGGTAGGATTATAGTTATAGGTAAACAGTTTGTTCATCGAATCCTTCCCTTTGCCAGACGGATAATACATCCGCCTGGTTTTTTCTTTTATTGCTCAAATGCGGTCAAATTACTATTTCCTACGCTTGAAATAATAGACCGGATCGGCTGGATTACCTA
>JBFLVQ010000300.1:0-10862 GCA_040758525.1 Acidobacteriota bacterium | reverse complement strand
GACGTACATGCCCAGGTAATAATTGACAATAAACTGTCAGAAAAATTGACACAGGCATTACCTGCTCAATTAATTCCCGTAATTGTCACATATAATACTCTCCCTTCGTCATCAGATATAGAGTTATTACGCAATTTGGGCATCCAGTACGGAGTTAAAATGAAGGAACTGCCAATGGCTGGTATATGGGCAACGGCTGCACAGATCAACCAACTTGCCACCCAACCGAATGTCCGCTCACTCTATCTTAACCGCCAATTGCAATATTTCAACAGAGAAGGTACAGCCATGATCGGGGCAGTAAAACAGCGTACAATGCCAGGCTGGGGCTATTCTGGCCGAGGTATTGGAGTAGCCTTAGTCGATAGCGGTATTGATGCTACACATCCTGATCTCCCCTATGGTTCACATGTAAAGCAGAATGCTAAGGTTCTTATAGGCGATCCTGGACTTGGTTCAGTCTTCACAGGAATTGTACCGGTTAACTACCTAGAGAATCTCCCTAATTCTGATACTTCATCAGGCCATGGCACACACTGCGCTGGCACAATTGGCGGTCTAGGCACTCAAAGCGCAGGTGCTTATGCAGGGGTTGCGCCAGGCGCAACCCTGATTGGAGTAAGCTCTGGAGAGGCTATTTTTGTTCTTTGGGCAATTGAAGGATTGGATTATGTACTCACTCATCAGTATGTCTACAATATCAAAGTAGTGAGTAACAGTTGGGGTACCAGTGGACCATTTGATCCAGAAGATCCTGTCAATATCGCTTCCAAGATCCTACATGATCGTGGCATCACCGTGGTCTTTGCTGCTGGTAATGCTGGCCCAGGCAGCAACACTATCAATCCCTACTCCGTAGCACCCTGGGTAATCAGTGTGGCGGCTGGTGATAAGCAATCGAAGCTTGCTGACTTCTCTTCCCGTGGCATTAGAGATGATGCGCTTTATCACCCCACTATTACTGCGCCAGGCGTCAATATCACCTCTTGCAAAACATCACTACTAGGCGCAATCAGTACCTGCGAGAATCTTCCGCCCGCACAAGTACCATACTATGCCTGTATGAGCGGCACATCTATGGCTACTCCGCACGTTTCTGGTGTGGTAGCACTTCTGCTAGAGGCAAATCCAAACCTTACTCCCGATCAGATCAAGTCGATATTACGTGCCACTGCTACACGTATGGTTGGTTACGAGGAGTATCAAGTGGGGGCAGGCTTTGTCAATGTGCTAGCCGCACTCGACGCGGTACGTAATCTTAACAAGGTTTATGGCAGTGTACTCAATCAGACTTACAACGCCAAGTTCACAGGTAGTCAGACCGTAGAGCAATGGCAACAGGACTGGAGTCCGCTAGCTGCACCACCACAACATTCATATACAATTAATGCCAATGGTCTACAGAGTGATGTCTTCATTAGCTGGGATCTATTAGCCAATTCCTTCAATCTTTCCGTTACTGATCCAGCTAATAACAGAGTTTCTACGGGCTCGAATCTACTCGCGGCAGTGTTTGGATTAGAAGCCTCGCTAAGCTTTAGCCAACCAATGGCTGGCCAGTGGCAGACAACTGTCTATGGTATTAGAGGCGAATCTACTGGTACCACAGGATTGGGTGTTCCTGACACTATTCATGGCACCGTACTAAATTACTATGGTACTTTCACTGGTCTTAACGATATCAACAATTCACCTTATGCCGCTTATATTCGTCGTGCGGTCTCGTTGCGCCTGATGGATAGTGTTTCAACTAGTAATTTCAACCCTAATAGTTATGTAACACGTGGTGAGATCGCCAAGATCATTGCTTCAGACTGTTATGTAAGACAGAATCTGCTCAATAACCTGCCCTACACAGATGTCTCGGCCAGTCTTGCCCCTTACGTGCAAGCAGTAACGGCAAGCGGGGCGCCTATGCGAGATATATTCTTTACCTCAGGTCCGATTATGACAGGGGTAAACAGCAGCAGTTTTAATCCCAATGGTTCTGTAATACGCGCAGAGGCGGCCGTGTGGTTAGTAAGAGCATTGGGATTAGAGAGTCTAGCATTAAGCAAGATGAGCAACCCTACTAACTTCACTGACGATAGCGAGATTCCCACTTGGGCACGTGGTTATGTAGTAGTTGCCAATGAGATAGGTTTAATGACCGGTTTTGCCAATCCCACATTAATAGAAGGAGCACCAGTTACCTATAGCTGGAAACCGAATCAGAAAGTGGTACGTGGGGCAATGGCCGTTATCATAACTAAATGGTACGACATCTTTACGCAATAACCGATATCCTACCTCAACTTAACCCACCTAACTGAATACGTCATTATCGATGGCAGCGTGCAAACGCTGCCCCTTTTTATTCATGATACCAATCATTCTGCTAATAGATTGTGTTATCATTTGTCAGGCTATTCTTTGCCTAGACAAGCCACTAGAAGTTTTACCCGGAGAAGATAATTTATGAAGAGATCGGTTTCAGGTTTATTGCCCCTGCTACTTTTTTGTCTCTCTCTGCCGGCCTGTATAACAGCATCAGCATTCTTTGGTAAAACTGTGCCACCTAGGCAACAGATACTACGCTTCAATAATGGTACTGAGCCGCGTTCGGTCGATCCTCATAAGACTAGCGGCCAACCTGAAATCAATATTCTTATAAATATCTTTGAGAGTCTTACCGTCTATGATCCTAAAACATTAGAACCCCGACCAGGGGTAGCCGAACGTTGGGAAGCACGTGATGAGGCACGTAAATGGATCTTCTATTTACGACACAATGCACGCTGGAGTGATGGCCGACCTGTTACAGCAGCCGACTTTGTCTATGCCTGGCAGCGCGGTATTGATCCTGCCACTGCCTGTACCTATGCCAGTACCCTCACCTATGTCAAGAACGGTGAAGCAATCTTAACGGGAAAGATGGATAAGTCTGCGCTGGGTGTACATGCTCTTGATGAATATACATTAGAAGTAGAGATGGAGAACCCTACCGCATTCTTTATCCAGATGACACCTATGACCGTCTTTAATCCATTGCCGCGCTGGGTAATCGAGAAATGGGGCGATCGTTGGACAGAGGTCGATAAGATTGTTACTAATGGCGCTTTTCTGCTGGCTGAACATAAACCCTATGATCGTATGGTGCTAATCAAAAACCCCAATTATTGGGATGTTGCTAATGTACGGCTGGAAAAAGCCATCTACTTGCCTATAGAGGATCTGAGCACAAATTTGAACCTCTATAAAGCTGGCGAGACTGATGTAATGATGAGTGGGCTGATACCACAGGCCTTTACTAAGGCAATAAAGAGCAAGCGCGATTTTAAGTTAGGTACACTCTTTTCTACCTTTTACTATTCTTTCAATGTAAAGCGTAAACCTTTTACCGATGTACGTGTGCGGCAAGCTTTTAATCTAGCCATAGATAAGGATCTGATTGCGAACAAACTCTATGCTGGCCGTGGTGTTACACCTGCTTATGCGTTTACTCCGCCAGGTGTGGCTGGCTATCAACCGATCGAAGGTCCACGCTACAATCCCATAGAAGCGCGGCGCCTACTTGCTGAAGCAGGTTATCCTAATGGACAAGGGTTCCCTACAGTCACGGTCTACTACAATACTCATTCTGGTATTAAACAACTGACGGAAGCATTGCAACAGATGTGGCTGCAGAATCTTAATGTCAAAGTCGAGATGCACAATGAAGAGTTCCAAACTTTCCAAGCGCGTTGGGAAAACCACGATTTTGATATCTGTCGAGGCGGCTGGAATGGTGACTATATGGATCCAAACACCTTTTTGAGTATCTTTGCTACTGAAAATATTAATAATCATCCTGGTTGGGTAAATGATCGTTACAAAGAACTATTAATCAAAGCCAATTCGGAACTTAATCAAGAGCGTCGATTGAAGTTGCTTGGAGATGCGGAGAAATTGATGATATCAGAAGCTCCCTTTGTCCCAATCTATTATTATGGTATGAGTTACTTGAAAAAACCCTATATAAAAGGGTATGAGGAGAACTTGCTGGATCTACATCCGCTCAAATTTGTCTGGATCGAGACCGAGTGGCAGCCAGAAAGTTAGCCGATTGATAATACCGGTTTCTTCTTGGAATTGACAAAGCAACCTAGGAAAAATATAGTTAATCCCTTATTAGCTGAGAGTTTTTGAAATGCGTCGTGAAAAGTCATGAGCCGATCAACTACAATTAACAGGTGGGCATTATTAATACTTCTCCTCTGCCTGTTAGGGAACACGGTTCACCTACTGTCGCACCTGCACCTTGGTTTTGCCGTGGTATCGAGTAATGATACTTTAACCCTAAGCAAGACTAATGAAGCGGAAACCTGGCAAAACAACATCTATTCTGCACACAACTGCCTGGCCTGTGAATCTTTTCAATATCGCTGTTCAGAAACTCGTCTAAGTTGGGTTGCCATATCGCGACAGCCTACCATCATACGATTGCAGCCACCACCCCTGCCTATGCTGGAGGTGATTGCGAAAAGCTGTCGCGAACGTGGTCCGCCTAATTGCTAATTCCTCACTTCTTCTCCTTACTATAAACAATTATCAACCTGCCTTGGCTTACCAATGTTTGATCTGGAGCCGGCAAAAAATATGTAGGGATAGCAATGTTTAGAATTAAATTATCCTTCATCCTATCATTATCTCTCTGCATCATTTTAAGCATACCCGCTAGTGGCGAACCCAATGTAGGGATCATACAGGGTCGAGTAAGAGACACCTCCGGCGCCGTAATTGTAGGTGCTCGTGTGATGTTAAGTTACTTCTCAACCAACTATCAGGCTGTTACTCAAACCGACGAGCAGGGCGTCTTCCGCTTTCTCAGTGTACCGTTCAACCCCTATCGACTGGAGTTTGAAGCTAAAGGTTTCCAACGCTCAGTCCAGGAGATTGATGTACATTCCAATGCTCCACTAGAACTTGATATACAGCTTGAAATAGCTAATAACCAAGAGGTAGTAGAGATCACAGCTAGTGCTTCTGATATACAGATCGAGGCAGACAAGACAGCCTCAGAGACAGGCCTCTCAACCCAGTTAGTAGAACGTGCGCCCACGGTTTCGCCAGCCCGCGCAATCCAGTCGCTAGTCTCTACGGCGCCTGGCGTTGCACAGGATGACGGTGGCCGTATGCATATACGTGGCGCTGAATCTGGCAATCAATATTTGATCAATGGTATTCCTTTCACTTTCAATCTTTCCGCGATCTTCTCTTCGGGACTAGATCCACGTACGGTGAAATCTGCCGAGATCCTTACTGGTGGCATACCCGCCGAATATGGTAAGAAACTCTCTGGGATCGTCACCCTAGATACAAAATCTGGTCTCAATTCGCCTCTTACTTTCGGAGTATCAACCAGCTTAGGAAGCTTCTCGACTGGTGATACCGCTTTTAATTTTGCTGGCCATAAGAAAAATTTTGGTTTCTACGGTTTTGTCTCTGGTTCAACTTCGCAACGCTATTTAGATCCGCCTAACGAAGATAATTTCCGTAATTTTGGCCGTGCCGTACGTAGTCTATTTCGTCTTGACTACAATCCTTCGAATAGCGATTTCATTACCGCCACACTGCTCTTCGGAGGCAGTAATTTTCAGGTACCGAATAGACTCGACCAGCAGTTCAGCAGACAGCAGCAACAACAACAACTGCGTGACCATTCAGAGTTCGTCTCCTGGCAACATATCTTTACCCCTAAGCTAGTAAGCAATATCTCGTTATATCATAGTTACTCTTCAGCACAGTTACGTGCCAATGCATTCTCTATCCCTGTGGTAGCAAATCAGGATCGCAATGTTAACAATTATGGTCTGTTGGCCGCACTTAGTTATACAGGGAGTAGACATACACTGAAAGGCGGGCTAGAACTAACACGCACACCTATACGTGAGCGTTTCTCCTTCTTTGTTACGGATTTTACTGCCTTTCCAGCGATTGAAGATGATGCTGGCAATCTAATTGCCGAGAATCCAGCAGTACAGTTTACGGCAGCCAATCCATTTCGCTTTCGTGCCCATCAGTCAGGACGTGAGTTCTCTTTTTACTTACAAGACCATGTAGAACTAATAAAGAATCTTACCTTGGATGCTGGGGTACGTTATGATAACTACAAACTGTTGACTGGTGAACAGCAGCTTAGCCCTCGTTTAGGCATTGCCTATTACATACCATCCTCCTCGACAGTGCTACGCTTCTCTTTCAATCGTCTGTTTCAGACGCCACCTGTAGAAAATCTTCTACTCTCTGGCTCACCACAGGCAGCAACTCTCAGTCCAGGCGTAGTATTGGGGATACAGCCGTTTGCCACCGTTAAGAGTGAGCGTGATTCGGTCTTTGAGGTTGGTGTACAACAGCGTATCAATCAGCACCTGAAACTTGATATTGTTGGCTACCGAAAGTATATAGGCAATCTTGCTGATAAGGATCAACTGCTTGACACAGGTATCATCTTCCCCATTGCAATTAGTCGTGGACGTGCTACTGGGTTGGAGGCACGGCTCGACTTCGCTAATTATCATGGTTTTTCTGGCTATATCAGTTATGCCAATGCACGTGTATTCGCTGTCACACCAATTGTTGGAGGTCTATTCCTAGGTGAAGCGATAGAATCATTTGCTAATCCCAATCAGATCTTCGCAGCTGATCATGATGCACGTAATTCTGGTCAATTTCAGATCGGCTATATGGACAGTAAGTATGGTTGGTGGACATCCTTGGTAGGTCGTTATGATAGCGGTTATCCAGTAGAATTAGAGACCAATAGCCGCGCAGAATTTGCTGCAGAGAATCCAGATATCTCAGCAAAGATACTTGATGAGGTCGATTTCTCACGTGGTCGCGTTAAGCCTCATCTTATTTTCAATCTCTCGGCAGGAATAGATCTTTTCCGCCAAGATAAGACCAAGGTAAGTCTCCAATTTGATATCCAGAACCTTACCAATCGTCTCTATCTATATAACTTTGAGAGCGTCTTCTCTGGCACACATATAGGCTTTCCACGCCTCTATAGTGGCCGTTTGACAGTACAGTTTAATTAGATTAACAAGCACTCAGTGAGGAGGAAGGGCAAATAGCATATGGCAACAGGACTTCTTAGTGTTGAGGAAGGATTGGCGCGCGCGCTTGAACCGATCACACCATTAGGTAGCGAGCGTGTGAATCTACTTGATGCACTGGGGCGCATTATTGCTGAAGATATTAATGCCCCTGCCGATGTCCCAGCTTATGCAAACTCTGCAATGGATGGTTATGCAGTGCGCGCCGCTGACACGGCGGGAGCAAGTCAGCAATCTCCTATTTTGCTTACTGTCATTGAAGATCTACCCGCCGGTTATCTGGCCAAATCTAGTGTTGGAGCAGGACAGGCAATCCGAATTATGACCGGCGCACCGATCCCAAATGGTGCTGATGCGGTAGTAATGGTTGAGGTAACAGAAAATACTCTAGATGGGAGTGTGCGTATCTTTGAAGCAGCTAAAACAGGTCAACATGTGCGTCCACGCGGTGAGGATGTACAAGCTGGTGATCTGTTGATCCATACAGGTAGAGAATTAGGTCCTGCCGAAGTCGGGGTGCTTGCCGCTGCACAACGCCCCTTTGTACGGGTGGCGCGTCGTCCACAAGTCGCAATTATTTCAACTGGTGATGAACTAGTAGAGATCGATGAGCCACTCTTACCTGGCAAGGTTGTCAATTCTAATAGCTACTCTCTTGCCGCGCTTGTACGTGCCGCCGGTGGTGTACCAATCGTACAAGGTATTGCTCGTGATAGAGAGACTGAGATCCGTGCTGCCATTGAAGCGGCGCTGGCCGCCGATTTTATTATCTCCTCAGGAGGAGTCTCGGTAGGTGATTACGATTTTGTAAAACAGGTATTAGCCTCGCTAGGTGCAGAGATCAAGTTCTGGCGTGTTTCTATGAAACCAGGCAAACCGATCGCATTTGGCACACTACGTGGCAAGCCCTATTTTGGCCTGCCAGGTAATACTGTCTCAAGTATGCTCTCATTTCTGCTGTTTGTGTGTCCTGCATTGCGCAAAGCAATGGGATGTCTGCCCCCATTCACACCACCAACAATTGAAGTTGTGCTTGAATCTGATGCTCGCTCGAAAGGCGACCGACGCACCTATTTGCGTGCTCACTTGCAATATCGCCAAGCCAAATTCTATGCCCAATTGATGCCACGCCAAGGCTCTGGTGTACTCAGCTCTATGCTTGGCGCAACTGCGCTGGTCATCCTTGATGAAGGGATAACCGAGATTAAACGTGGAGAGACTGCTCGTGCGCTGGTTATTGGTAATCCTTTTTCTGCCCATTGAGGCTAAAAACAGACCTTAGTCCAGTTCCAAAATCTGATATTTTGCCGACTCATCAAGTATCGTTCCCCATACTTTGTAAGCTCCTTGATGCTCTGAGGGATTAAAGTTGATGGGTGCGCCAATTCCTAGATCTAGTCCTTGAATCGACTCTAAAGTGCTAACCAAGGTCTCTGTATTCAGCTCTATTCCTGCTCTACGAATCCCTTCAGTCAAGATATTGGCACTAATATACCCTTCTAATGAAACAAAACCTGGTTGCTCATTGGGAAAATACCTACTCAAAGATTCTCTATATTTCAAAACTCCTGTAGATTTGGATTCATAATGGGGAACCACTTGAGTCACAATAACGCCCGTGGCATATCCTGAGCCACGTTCAAGCAGTTCTTCAGCAAGAGACTGACTGCCAATAAAAGAGATACCAGCAAAGATCAGATCTAACTTTTGATCCTTTAGTTTCTGAATAAATATTGCTGCTGGACGATAGGTAGCCACCATAATAACAGCACGGACTTGATCCTTATTGCGGATAATCTCCTGGACAGCATTATCAACATTGGTAGTATTTCTTTGATAACCTACCTTCAAAATCTGGCCTGGCTCGCGCCCATACTTGCGTAGAGTTTTGGCAACACCTGAGAAACCTGCTTCACCATATCCATCTTCTTGAGCAAAGACGGCGATCTGTTCAGGCTTTAGCTTTTTGATCTCGATCAAATAATTCACAATTGCAGCCGTCTCTTGTGCGTAACTGGCTCGATAATTGAATACATATCTATCCGGAGGATCCTTACGCAGAAGGTTGGCGCCTGTAAGGGCACCAAAGAAGAGCGTATTTTTTTGCAAAGCATATGGGAGGGTAGCTTCAGCAGTAGGCGTTCCTACATTTCCTATAATGGCAAAGACCCTCTTGTTCTCCAATAAGTCTTTCATATTTTCTAATGCGCGATCAGGTTCATAGCCATCATCCAAGGCAACTAAGGTTAGCTTGCGACCATTTATTCCACCATTATCGTTTATTTGGCGAAAACAGGTATCTATCCCTAATTTCATGGCTCTACCCAACTCCTTGGCTGGTCCAGAAAAAGGCGCACTCATTCCTAAAACAATCTCCGTTTCGCTTACTCCTCGCGCTAATGATGCTCTATTGCTTGGCTTTGCTCTGGCTGTAGTCCAAGGAGCAAGACCTTGTAGATGTAGTAGCAACAGTACTGTGCTGACCAGTACTAGCGCTACGGAAGCAGATACTAGAGCGATTTTGCGTTTGCTACCAGGAGCAGAGGCGGCCTTCTCTGTTGCTATTGCTGCGGTAGCGGGACTATTAATAACGCCTGTCTGTATCAATGGGGAAAGTGGCTTGGTCTTGTTAGCTCTGTCTGAAATGCCACACACATTATACAAAGCATCCATAAACTCTACCGTTGTTTGGTAGCGTTGACTAGGCTCTTGGTGCATTGCTTTGAGAATGATCGGCATAAGCACGGCAGCCTCAGGTTTATTGATTTGATCGAAATTAATTGCTTCCGGAGGCTCTATTAATTGTTTGGTCAAGATCGACTGAGTCGAATTACCCCGGTAGGCCGGTTGACCAGCAATCATAAAGTAGAGGATTGCCCCTAAAGCATAAATATCAGAGCGAGCATCTGGCTCTGAAGAAGCCGTGATCTGTTCCGGCGATATATAACCTGGGCTGCCTACCACCATTCCATTCTGGGTAAGCTGAGTCTTCTCTTCTGCTGCCTTAGCAATACCAAAATCTAGGATCTTGACAACATCATCAGCACCAGAGATTTTCGCCAAGAAGATATTGGATGGCTTGAGATCTCTATGCACCATGTTATTAAGGTGTGCGGCGCCTACACCAGCGCAGATCTGCTCCATTAAATTTACTATGGTTTGAAATGAGAGGCCCATTGAGGGAGGAACGATCTTGTCTAGCGTATTGCCAGTAAGATACTCCATAACCATATAGATGAACCCTGTCTCAGTATGGCCAAAGTCGATAATGCCTACAATATTAGGGTGATTGAACTGACTAAGCATCTTTGCTTCGCGAAAGAACCGTTTAACCAGGTCTGGCGATGATTGATGCGTAGAGAGTATTGTCTTTACTGCCACACTACGTCCTAGTGGCTGCTGGGTAGCTCTGTAGACTGAACCCATCCCACCTTCACCAATCTTCTCCTCAACCTGATAAGTTCCTTTAAGAAGTTGGCCAAGCACTGGATCTTGTTGTGGAGATTTGATAATCAGCAGTGTCCCGTCATCTACACAGACGGTCTCCTGAGAGTATTCTCTACTACACATAGGACAGTATCTTATGCCGATAGATGGATCCATTACAGCTTCTCCTCCTTGACTAAACGTAATGACAGCCTTAGTAAATAAGCCCCCCTCTATTAATCTACTACAGCAAAGAGCGGCGTTAATCTATATCTTCATATCATTATGGAAAGCATCGCGTTTGTGGCTGTCTTATATCCCGTAATATCATTGCGGCCCTGGTTGTCTAGCAATAAGTTA
>JBFLVQ010000299.1:0-10890 GCA_040758525.1 Acidobacteriota bacterium | reverse complement strand
ACCAGTGGCAGAACTATTGGCAAATAAGAGGCTATTGATAGTGAATGAAGGTGCCTTGCAATATATCCCCTTCAGTGCACTCCCTAGTCCATTAATAAAGGAGAGACCAGAGACTGAATTAGTGCCATTGATCATTAAGCATGAAATTGTCAGTCTACCATCAATCTCCTTGTTAGCTCCTTTAAGACAAGAATTAGCCAGTCGCCAACCGGCCCCTAAAACGGTTGCAGTTATTGCTGATCCAGTCTTTCATCAGAATGATTCACGGATTGGAAAAATTGCCGGAAAGAATAGTCAGAAAAAATTGCAGCTTTCAGCAAAAGCTAATCGATCATATTCACCTCCTGCTACCTCTATATCACCCTCGCTTGTCGCAATTGAGCAAGCAGTAAGGGAGATTGGTATTAATGGAACAGAGCTATCACTGCCACGGCTACCATTTACACGACAAGAGGCAGAAGCGATCTTTAAGCTTGTTCCTCAACAGCAATGCTGGCGTGCACTCGATTTTGAAGCTAATAAAAGAATTGTTATTAGCAACGAGTTGAGTCAATACCGAATAATACAGTTTAGCACCCATGGATTGCTTAACAGTCTACACCCTGAACTATCAGGAATAGTCCTTTCACTTGTCGATAGTAATGGACAGCCACAGGATGGCTTCTTGCAACTACACGAAATTTACAACCTAAATTTACCCGCCGAGTTAGTCGTGCTTAGCGCCTGTCAAACAGGATTGGGTAAAGAGGTTAAAGGTGAAGGTCTAATAGGGCTTACACGTGGTTTTATGTATGCTGGCACACCCCGTGTAGTGGCAAGTTTATGGAAGGTTAATGACCGTGCGACGGCTGAACTGATGAGCTATTTCTATCAAGGAATGTTAACAGAGAACAAGCGTCCGGCTGCAGCATTACGAGCAGCACAGATCAGATTATGGAATACTAAACGCTGGCACACACCTTATTATTGGGCAGCTTTTCAACTTCAAGGAGAATGGCGATAGATATAGTTTAAGAATTTTGCTACTTGCTGAGTATTATTGCCAACTTAATTGAGGATATTTTCGCAATACCATGCTATTCCCGTTGATAGTTGTGCTCTGTTCCCTGCTTCCAAACTGTTTTTCTATTAATATTATCCGTATAGTAAACCCCACTACTACGATAATTTTGCTACGGCACAATCATTGCTGTAATCAATGATATCAAATCGATCCATTTGAAAGGAGAACGCCATTCTAATCAGAGAATAGCGTAAGAGCAACATGTCAAAAGCAAAACTATCTGAACAACTCTCCAGAGTATCCCATTACCACATAGGAAGAATTCTTTATGCTACCGATCTCAATACCAATGTTGATGAAGCGCTCGAATATGCGGTAACTCTTGCGCTCACTTATGATGCCAAGTTACTTGTCTGCCATTGCACGTCAGAAACCATCACTGACGTTAATGCAGAAGCTGATAGACGTTCTTTTATTGAACATCACTTTACTGAATCTATCGGCAGATGTGTTAATCCTGGAGAACAACCTACACTGCAATGGGAGAGCATTATTACTAGTGGCGAAGTTGCTGAAGCAATTGCTGACCAGGCACGCTTACACAAGGTGGATCTGATTGTAATGCGTTCTCGTCGCCGGCCTTATACTGCATCATTGCTTGGTTCAACAGCAGAAAAGGTTTGCCGCTTGGCACCTTGTGCAGTGCTTGTTACTCATGCAGATGAACATAATCTAACCGACAATAGCGCTGGTGATATGAATATTAATCGTATTCTGGTGGCTTGTGATTTCTCAGACTATTCCAAGCTAGCAGTCTCATATGCGCTCTCACTGGCAAAAGCCTATGAATCAGAATTGCACTTACTGCATGTACTACCAGCTAACCTTGAGCATGCTTGGGCGCCGATCTTTGGTAATCCTGAATTTGAAGCGACAAATCGCTTGCACGATATCTTAATGGATGAAGTTCGCTTAAGCTGCAAGGTTATCAAGGAAGTAGTTACTAAAGGTGAGCCTTATAATCAGATACTAAAATATGCACAAGAGCATAATTGCGATCTCATCTGTATTGGTGCACATGGCGAAGGATATAACAGCGGGTCAATCTTTGGCACTAATGCCGATCAGATTGTACGCAAATCTTCTTGTCCCGTATTGGTTGCTCGCACTCTGATAGAATAGGGTGCAACTAGTTTGCAAAGCAGTACTACTTGCTAGCTGATCTTTAATGATTAACTCTTTATCAGCTAGCAAGTAGTTAATATTTAATGGCGCTGAAGGTATTGCCATAAATCTTTTGGTAGATCATCCTGCCTTATTGTGGTTTGACAATGAGCACAGTAGGCAATAGCTGGATCTACCGTCAGTCGTCGCCAATTGATCTTTGCTCGGCAATTTATACAGCAGCCATATCTACCATTCTCAAGTCGCTCTAATGCATCGTTGATTTGATGCAAGCGTTGCAGAATGGCAGCACGGTTATCGCTTGCTAGATCACGCATCTTATTTCCATACAGACAATCAATTTTGCGCCTACCTTCACTAGGCTCATCTGCCAACCTTGACTCTGCTGCCATTGCCAGTAGTTTACGAATTCTGTCTCTTTCATTGTATAACCGTGCTGCTGATTTAAGCCTCTGCTCCCTGTTTAATGCATCACACAGCGGTTGCTTACTTTCCTTAATTCTCTCTTGAACATTTAGTTGCATAGTCTCTTCCCATTAGCCACTTAATTGTAGCTGGCATCCATTAGAGATAAATTATGTAAATAGTGTCTGCAAATCTTATTCCTACCGCTACTGATTATTACTATCGAGGATAAAGTGGTTTTATCTGCTAACGAAGTGGATTATTTCACTAATAATCCATTTTATTGGGGAATATTGCATAACAGAATGTAGTTATTAAAGTTAAGTATATCTATTTTACTGGCATATTCATTGCGTTACTTTTAGCTGTAGAAATTATCAATGTGCATTTAATGGCATTATTCCCATTATTAAGGAGGCCGCGATGAGCAAAGTAGTTATCGATTTTAAGCCAATGACTATAGTTAAAAACATTGTTGATGAGTATGATGCGATTGTAAAGGCGCAACACAAGTTTGAGATTACGCTTACTTCAGCAGCACTCAATCGCGAGCGAAAATGGTTAGAGCAGCTCAAGATAGAATTGCTTAACCTAAGTAAGGTGTTACGAGATCATTGTCTGATGGCAGAACAGGCAGGCGGGTTGTTGATTGAGATCCAAGAAAAGATGCTTGCCGTCAATAAGCATCTGGTTGATACACGAGAATACCATCGCAGACTTTTACTAACCTGTGACAGCCTACTTGCCGAGATTGAACGTCAATTGAACAGCAAGACGATCACGGTTGGTGATCTGCGCCGCCGCGCTATCTCTTTGCTATCTGAATTACAGCATCATCAGGCTTGCGAAGCTGATCTTGTCTTTGAAGCATTTGAACGTGATATAGCGGCCTTCGATTAGTCTTGATAGATAGTGATAAGGTTAATAATGGTATATTAATTGCTCTCAATAGATATGTGATAACGCCATTGTTAATTATCCACATGGAGGTAATTATGAAACCACAGGCAACAATGACTGCCCCAGTAATGGAAGCAGTTAATCCCAAAATTGTCAAATCGGAGAGCTTGTTAGAGCGTACGAAGAAGATCTATCAGGAGATTGAACGCCGCGCTTACGAGTTCTTCGAGAAACGAGGTTTTGTACATGGTAATGATGTATCAGATTGGCTCTTTGCCGAGAAAGAGTTGCTTCGCCCCATTCCCATTGAACTAAAAGAAGAGGAGAAAGAGCTAATCCTACGTGCAGAACTGCCCGGCTTTAAGGCTGATGACTTAGAAATTAGTATTGAAACGAACCGGGTTATTATCAATGGTAAGACCGAACGCGAATCAAAGAAGGAGCTAAAAAAACTTCACTACAGTGAATTTCACACCAAGGAGATCTTCCGCAGCATTGATCTGCCTTTAGATGTTAAACCAGCAGAAGCTACTGCCGTACTCAAGGATGGAGTACTAACACTAACATTGCCGAAAGCGGCTGCTAATAAGCCTGTGCATGTGGAAGTAAAAACCTTGTTGTGACATAAATACTTGCCATAGAGGTAGCAAGTAAATTTATTAGTAGTTTTATCTACTGCTACCTCTATCGTAACATTTGTGAAAGCGGATATTGGAATTGAAAATTTTGCATCATGTTGTGATCTTAAGTTCTACCATATCCTGATCACTGATATGTAGCGCTTTCCAGACGGTTTTAAGCAGGCTTTCAGTAGTGTATGGCTTGGGCAAGAAAGCCTTAACTCTTACAGATGGCATATCAACATCGGCCTTTGTCAGTAGTCCGCTAGTTGGTATAATCTTTAGGTTTGGATCAAGCTTCTCCAGTGTCTTGATAGTGGCCACACCATCTAACACAGGCATCATTAGATCCATCAGTACCAGATCGATCTGGCCGATATTTTTAGCACATATTGCCAATGCTTCGGCACCATCACTGGCAGTAAGCACATTGTAGCCATATGCTGCTAACGTAGATTTTGTGATCTCTCTAATCGCTGCTTCATCATCAACAATTAGGATCATCTCGCCATTACCAGTTGGTAGTTCAACCTGTCGTTGACTTGATGCTGATGGCTGCGCAACACCTGCAGGCAGATAGATATGAAACTCTGTACCCTTGCCATATTCGCTCTTCACATCAATAAAGCCATCATGACTACGCACAATACTGAGTGCCGTGGAAAGCCCTAACCCTGTGCCCTTACCAATATCTTTGGTAGTAAAGAAAGGCTCAAAAATCTTGTCTATCATCTCAGCCGGAATACCTTTACCAGTATCGGTTACAGTAATAAGTACGAACCTGCCTAAACTAACTCCAGGATGAGCAGAGGAATTCATTTCGTTAATCAATATATTCTCTGCCACTATCTTTAGCTCTCCCCCTGCTGTCATAGCATCACGCGCATTAATACAGAGGTTCATTAGCACTTGATAGAGTTGAGTGGCATCACCATTAACCAGCCAGAGTTCTCTCGAAATTGATGTAGAGATTTTGATAGATTTGGGGAGAGTCTGCTGCAATACTTTTGTCAACTCTCCCACCATATGTTTAAGCTGAATAGCAATACGTTCACCTTCAACACCACGTACAAAAGAGAGCACCTGCTTAACCATTTCACTGCTGCGTGTAACACAGGTCTTGATAATATTGAGACATTGCTTATCACCCTCATCAATAACTCTGTCTTCAAGAAACTGTGTCGCCATAGCGATAGGCGTAAGAGCATTGTTTAGATCATGGGCAATACCGCCGGCGAGCGTACCAATCGATTCCATTCTCTGTGTGCGCAAGAATTGTGCTGCCAACTTCTTTTTTTCAGTAATATCGGTATTAACGATAAGCTGCGCTTTTGCTTGTCCTTGGGAATCGCGCACCAACACTTGTCGGCTCTCAACAGCAATCTCGCGACCATTCTTTGTTAATTGTTGTAGCTCGCCAGTCCATTCACCTTTCTCAAGGACATTATGGAAAGCCTCTTGTAGTTGCAGTAATGAGCTTTTGTACAGCAATTCGCTTGCATTACATCCTATTACCTCTCCAGAATGCCATCCATAAAGATGTTCTGCACCTCTACTCCAGTAGACGATCTTTTCCTCAAGATCGCATACCATAATAGCATCAGGAGCTATATCTAGCAGTGCAGCCTGCTCGTGTATACGCTCTTCTGCTTGCTTGCGCTCGGTGATGTCAACTATCAAGCTACGCAACCGTACAACACGATTATCTTCCATTACTACTGTGACAATCTCTCTTACCCAGACAATATTATTGTCGGCGGCGATCAAGCGGTATTCAAGTTGATAGTTCTTCTTCTCACTAACCGCCTGCTTATAGGAGTTAATTGCCTGTTCACGATCTTCCAGATGTATGTGATCCTGCCAGAATATAGACGCTTGTAACCAATGCTCGCTGGGATAACCTAATAAACGCTCAGCTTGTTTACTGATAAAGGTTATCCTAAAAGTTGTAGGCTCGATCTCCAATACAATACCATCGATCGAATTGATCAGATTCTCATATTTCTTCTGTGAACGTACTAACTCACTATGTACATTTTTACGCTCAATTGCATAAGAGAGCGCACGAGCAAGCAGTTCACTGTTAACCTGACCCTTAACAAGATAATCTTGTGCCCCCACATGTAGCGCATTGATCGCTAATGATTCATCTTCCAATCCAGTAAGCAGCACAATAGGCGGAGCGTATGGCTGCGACTGTGCACGCTTAAGTGTTTCCAGTCCCTGCGAATCAGGAAGCGATAGATCCAGCAACAGGATATCAAAGCCGCCTCCTGCCATTAATTCAAGACCTTCCTGGAGTGTGTTGGTACTGCGCAGATCAAAGAGTGCGTTACGTGCCTCGGCGAGCATTTCGCGTACCAGCCTGATATCGCCAGGATTATCTTCGATAAGTAACACCTTGATGATGTTTGTAGCCATAGTGAAGGAAAATCCGTACTATTTCGGTGGTAGTTTCACAATCGTGAGCCAGAAATTCTCAATCGATTCAACTACAGTAATAAACTTTTCTAGATCGACTGGCTTGGTTATGTAACAGTTCGCATGTAAATGGTAAGTTTTGATAATATCTTGCTCAGCATCCGAAGTAGTCAATACAACTACAGGAATGCGCCGCAATCGTTGATCATTCTTTATCTCCTCCAATACTTCTCTGCCATCTTTTTTGGGTAGATTGAGATCAAGCAGAATTAAGTCAGGAGTAACAGCATTAGTATATCTACCCTTTTTATGCAGATATTCTAGTGCCTCAATACCATCCATAGCAACACTGAGATTGTTGTAGACCTTTGCCTCTTTGAGAGCTTCTTTAGTAAGACGAACATCTCCAGGATTATCCTCTACCAAGAGAATCTCTATCGGTTTAGTATCTTTCCAATCGCTTGTCATTTATTTATGTTACTCCTTGATTGGTATTGTGAAATGAAAAGCACTACCATTACCTGGCTTAGACTCGACCCAAATGTGTCCACCATGTCGCTCAATAATCTTCTTACAGATTGCCAATCCAATACCACTGCCAGTATAGTCTTGGGGACCGTGTAGACGCTGGAAAATAACAAAGATCCTTTCAAAATATTGTGGATCAATACCAATACCATTGTCACGGAAGATAAACAGCCAGCTATTTTCACTACGTTGAGCAGAAATATGAATATGTGGCCGAGCATCACCATGAAACTTGATCGCATTGGCAATAAGGTTCTGAAAGACTTGACCTAATTGCAATACATCAGCCGACACAATTGGTAATGGATCATGAGTTATTTCGGCTTCACTCTCCTCAATGGTTAGACGCAGATTAATCAGTGTACGTGCTAGCACCTCTTCACAATTGGTTGGTTGAAATTCTTTACCGCGTGTGTTCACACGCGAATAGGCAAGCAGATCATTGATCAGTCGCTGCATACGGTTGGCGCCATCAACTGCATAACCGATGAACTCGTCTGCATCTGCATCCAACTTATTCTTATAACGTTTGGCAAGCAACTGTGTGTAACTCGCTACCATGCGCAGTGGCTCTTGCAGATCATGTGAAGCAACATAGGCAAATTGCTCTAAATCGGCATTCGAACGCGCTAATTCCTCAGTACGCTCAATTACACGACGTTCCAGCTCTTTATTGATGTTCTTGATATATTCTTCATATTTCTTGCGTTCAGTAATATCACGAACGATACTGGTAATATAGAGGCCATCATCAAGTTTGAGAGGACTAAGACTGATCTCAACAGGCAGCTCGCGTCCATCTTTACAGAGCACATATAGATCGAGACCAATACCCATAGGACGTGTATGAGGGCTAGCATAATAAGCATTACGGTGACCTAAATGGCGATCACGAAATCGCTCTGGCACTAATATCTCAATCGACTGGCCTAGCAACTCATCGCGGCTGTAACCAAACATCTTCTCAACTTGAGAATTGACGAGGGAAATGCGGCCTTTATGGTCAAGAATAATAATCGCATCGGGCGCCGATTCGAAAAGCCCAAGAAATTTTGCTTCTGAAGATCTTAGCGCAGTGATTTTTGCTTTTGCTTCGTTCAGCTCTACGATCAGTTCGGCAATGTTTTTTTCATTTACATCCATTACTAGTATTCACTCGTTAATACTCTTGTACTAATAGATAATACTACAATAAGAGCTGGTTGACTACAAAACTGATTATTGCTAGATAACACTAATGCATTGGTTGAAGCGATAATTATACACCAACTTCTGTGAAATTTTCCCCACCAGATCGATAAAATTCCCCACTTAATAGTAGCTATGTAGAGAAACAGGCCATTTAACGACGGGATATTTTTTGCTCTAGTCTTTTCGACACTTCAAGGGTTCAAGCGGTAACACGGTAAAAATCCATTCAAAATATTCAGTCAAAGTGGTGTGCATAACAGAATAGTTCCATAATAAAGATTGGAGATGAATATGAAAAAGAGGGCCAGCAGTTTATCCGCGCTTACCAAGCAAGCACAAATATTGGAAAACCGTATTAATCAGCCGCTAACTAACAAACAATTATGGGTGGTTGCTCAGGAAGCAGCGTTTGCCAACCATGTTTTGGTAACACGGTTTATGATTAGCGCTCGCAATAATAGAGCACAACTAACCGGATTAAGTCGTAAATTTAGTCAGATTGAAAATGCTGCGATCGGAAAATTCTATGGTAAGGATAGTGTTGGCCCATCCCAAGTTATCCTCTAATATATGATATGGCCAGTCAACCTGATACTGGTGAGAGGTGCTCTATGGTAGCCATTTCCAAAAAACTAGAGACCTCTTCATCCGTTAACTCTGAGAAATCATTATACCAAAGGCCGACTGCGGTAAATGGCTGTGGGGTCATCAGACATACTACTTCAACAGCCTCAGCAGCTAGAGTTTCACAAACAGAGGGTGGCGCGACAGGTACGGCTACTACGATATGGGCAAGTTTATGCTCTCGCAATGCCCTTACAGCAACCAGCATAGTTGCGCCAGTGGCAATACCATCATCTACTAGAATGGCGGTACGACCGGCTAGTTCAGGAAACTGTCGCCCATTACGATAGCGCGACTCACGTCGATCTAGCTCCCGCTGCTCTTCTTGTACAACTTGATAGATTATCTGATCAGGAATTTTCAATAGCTTGATCAGTTGATGATCGAACACAATCATGCCACCAGTGGCAATGGCACCCATCGCCAATTCTCTCTGCTCTGGTACACCAAGTTTACGCACAATAAATACATCTAATGGGAGGTTAAGTGTTTTAGCTACTTGATAGGCGACTGGCACTCCTCCACGCGGCAGTGCCAGCACAATCACATCAGGCTTATTGGCATAGGCTGAAAGTCTACTTGCCAGCAACTGCCCAGCTTCCGTTCTGTCTCGAAATCTTCTGATCATAAATCTCTCCTTAATAAACGGCCTATTTTATGATCAACCTGCTTGTTACTATGCATCAATCTTCTTCTACAAAAAGCAGGGCTCACTATTTTCTCAATTGTTATGCAACAGATATGCCTACAGTAGATCAGCGGCTCGACTAAGTCAGTAGGTAAATTCTTGAATAAGATAGCACAAGGCAGCAGGCCATAGCTAAAAAGGCAGTGTCTGGTTCCCCACATAAGTGCAGTAGCTATGAAATTTTACCCTCTACATATCTACTAATCTCAGTTAACTGCATTAATCACTCACCTTTAGATATATCATTCTTGGCCCTCAAATTGCACAAATTAAAAGTTATGGTGAAGGATCGTTTAACGGCGACATCAAGAATAGAAGTAATTATGAAGAAACTTTTTCTTCTTTGTTTTCTAACAATTTTAACTATCTTATCAATAGTCTGTACCATTATACCTAGCGAAGTTTTGGCTGCCAGTCCACTCTCTAAAACCGAGATCCAGGAAACGGAACAGCTTTTATCTAATCTAGGCTATTGGACTGGACCAGTTGACGGTAAATGGGATGATGGTTCACGACATGCGCTTATTGCTTTTCAGAAAGTGACTGGTCGTAAACGTACAGGAAAGCTTACAACAGAGGAGTTAGAAGCAATACAGGCGGCAAAGCCTCCACTACCATATGAAGGCGGTGACACCCATGTCGAAATAGATCTACATCGCCAAGTGTTATTCATTGTCAATAACGGCTCTGTCTCACATATCCTACCGATCTCAACAGGCAACAATAAATTCTTTACTGAAGGTGGTCGAACACGTCGCGCTCACACACCAGAGGGGCGATTCAAGGTTTACGCTAAGATAAATGGTTGGCGCAAGAGTCCATTGGGCCTACTCTATTACCCCTGCTACATACATAAGGGAATTGCTATTCATGGCAATCCTTCAGTTCCTGCTTATCCTGCAAGTCATGGCTGTATACGCATCCCTATGCATGCAGCTAAACAGTTTAGTGAGATGATCCCAATCGGTATGGAGGTAATTATCCATAGTGGATTGATTGCTACCACTTCACAGTAACTGAATATCGGCGAAAGGAGAACAAAATGATCGCTTATGCAATAAACAATGGCAATAAATTGGCATTCTATGCGCCGCTACAAGAAAAAGAAAAGATTGCCAAGCTACCATTTGAGGAGATCTATCAACGTTACTATGGACGCGTTTATAGAACCTGCTTGCGAATATTGAACAACTTTGCCGATGCTGAAGATCTAACACAAGAGATCTTTCTACAGGTTCAGGCTAAACTTAACACATTTCGTGGCGAATCCTCATTTGCGACTTGGCTGCATCGTATCACTATAAATCATGTGTTTATGTATTTTC
>JBFLVQ010000298.1:0-10894 GCA_040758525.1 Acidobacteriota bacterium | reverse complement strand
GGGAGTAGGTTTAGGGCTGGCAATTGTAAAAAGGATCGTTACTGCGCATGGCGGCTATGTTTCTGTGCATAGCCAGGTCGGAGTAGGTTCAGATTTCGTTATTGTTATGCCAACCGAAGCCAACCTATAAGTTAAATCCATACAACAAAGTTTGGAACTTTTTTTCACCATACGATTCATTAATAGCATCTAGAGCCAATTTTCTAGGCTATTGGAGACGGCAATATCATCGCAAAGGAGTGAAAAATATCTTTAAGCCTTTGGGGAGTGAAAAATGAAGATCAATAGGATTTTAATTGTAGCCGCGCTACTATTGTTAGTTGGTGGAATTGGAGTGGCAAAACTAATAAAAGCGCATAGGGAGCAGGCGCTCCCTGAAAAGGAGCAAGTGATGCAAGTTGGAGATTACCGAATCGTAGGGCCATATGTACACGAGAATCTTGCTGTATTCCTTGTTCAAGGTGAAGACAAAATTAAGGGCCGAAACTTCTTAACCCTGCAAGAAGCGCTTGAACAGCAAAAGGTTGTTGTTCATGAAACCAGTGATGTCAATGAGTTGACTATTGAGAATGTCTCTGAAGATGAGGTTTACATACAATCAGGTGATATCGTAAAAGGCGGCAAACAGGATCGTGTGCTTGCTTATGATCTTATTCTCTCACCCAAATCTGGCCAATTACCATTGGCTGCCTACTGTGTAGAGAGAGGTCGTTGGCGGTCAAGAGGCCAGGAGTCAGCTACTAAATTCGATTCTGCCAATGAACATCTCTCCTCTAAAGAATTGAAGCTAGCAGCAAAACGATCTAAGCAGCAAGGCGAAGTTTGGGAGCAGGTAGCAGAAGCACAAAAGAAACTGACCAAGAATTTAGGTGTCTCGGTAGAATCGGACAAGTCAGCCACCAGTCTTCCCTTAACACTTGAGAATGAGAAGCTACAGCAGGCCACCGAAGACTATATCAAAGCCCTCTCTACCATTATTGATGGCAAAGCTGATGTGATCGGTTTTGCCTTCGCTATTAATGGCAAAATCAATAATACGGATATTTATGCTTCTAGCGCGCTTTTTCGCAAGCTCTGGCCAAAGCTTCTTAAAGCCAGTGCGGTAGAAGCGATCGCAGAGCTTCAAACGGGTAAACAGAACCCTGTTGTTACTGTTGATGATCTAAAGAGCTGTTTGGCTGATGTTGAGAAAGGCACAAAAACTGAACAGTCAGTGGCTGGACGGACTAAAGTGATCTCTCAGGAGACAGAGAAGAATATCTCCTTCGAAACTCGTGATCAGTCAAAAGGTGATACTTGGGTACATAGAAATTATATTAGAAAGTAGGGGAGGAATTAATCTCCTGCCATTGCTTGTGGGCGTGGATTGGCAATGGGGAGCTTGATGTGGAAGTGGGTGCCTTTATCCGGTTTGCTCTCAACAAAGATACGCCCTTTGTGCTCTTGTATGATGCCATAGCTTACCGCTAAGCCAAGACCTGTGCCTTGTCCTACTCCTTTTGTGGTGAAGAACGGGTCATAGATCTTGGCGATATTTTCTGGCGCAATGCCAATGCCAGTATCAATCACATCTATGAATAGCATAGTGTCGCTAGCCTGTGTATTTATAGTTAGCACGCCGCCCTTAGGCATAGCATCACGAGCATTGATGATCAGGTTCATAAAGACCTGCTGTAGTTTACTAGCATTACCGATTGTACGTGGGAGATCCTCACCATACTGACGTTCAAGCCGTATCTGCGTGTTACGAAGTTGCGGTTCGAGTAACTGTAGTGTGTCATCAAGGACGCGATTGATATCGATCTCACGAAATTCAACATTGCCAGTACGTGAGAAATTCAGCAGATTGTTAACTATCTCAGAAGCACGTAAGGTTTGGCGCTTAATCTTCTCAAGCAGGGTGTACTTGGGATCGGTATTAGTAGTTTGCGTAAGTAGCATCTGGGTGTAGCTAGAGATGCCAGTAAGAGGTGTATTTACCTCGTGGGCAACGCCAGCAGCAAGCAGACCGATTGAGGAGAGTTTGTCGGTCTCATGTAACTGCTCTTCAAGCCTTACACGAGCAGTGATATCTTCTATTAGTATTAGTGTACCAGCTAATTGATCATCCTTGGCCTCTAGTGGGGCAAGGGAAAGATTAATTACTAGGTCACGACCATCGCGTGACACGGTCTTGTAACGATATATGTGATAGGTCTCAATCAGCTCCCAGCCGACTGTCCCAGTAGCATTATGGATTGTATTAAGTAGATCCTCATCAAAAGCCTCGCTGATCGGATGGCCTAATGCTTCATGGCGATTGATTGCTAGTAACTCTTCTAGGGCACTATTCCAATTAATGATCTTTCCTTCACGATCAACTGCTAATAATCCTATACTGATACTCTCAATGATATTCTCACTAAAGTCCTTAAGGCGAGCAAGTGCCTCTGCTTTCTCCTTTTCTGACCGATAGAGCACAATATTCTCGATCGCCACAGCAACATAGCCAGATAGCCCACGCACTAGCTCAATCTCTTCAGATGTGAGCATTGCACCATCAATCGTCTTGCCTAATCCAATTATGCCAACCAGCCGATCACGCACATAACAGGGAACATAATAGTAGAGTGAACGGTTGTTGGCCTCTGTTTCACGCTGTCCAAGCTCTTCAGCAAGAATATATCCACGTCCTAATTGAGAGCGAGCTGCGACTGTAAGCAGATCGCTAGGTAAAGAAGGCTCATTAGGGAGGTCATGAGCATAAGCAAGCCGGAAACCGGCTAAACCATTCTCCTGCTCAATGAAGATCGCCAGTTGTTTTACTGTGAGCATCTCACCAAGTCTATGTGCAAGCGCGTTTAATAGGTCTGGCAGCGAGGTAGTTGAAGAGAGTGTACGACCAAACTCGGCCAGCCCTTGCCGATAGTCATAACGCTTACCAATAAAGAGGCGGTCTATACGCTCTTCCAGCCAGTTCTTAATGGGGCTAAAAAGAAGTGCTGCCAGTGACATAATAGAGACTTGCAATACTATTGTTGCGCTTTCACTCGCCGAAGGCAGCAACTCTTCTACTAACTTGCCTGCTTTTACCACTCCCATCATAAAGATAACAACTACCGACATCATCGCTAGCGCATAGGTCATACTACGACGTACGATGATATCAACATCCATTAAGCGGTAGCGTACGATTGAGTAACCAAACGATATCGGCAATAAGATCGACGGGCCGATTGCTAGGGCTGCTTGTAGCTGTGATATGTCATGGCCAAGTAGATAAGGGTAGGCATAGAAGATCGCGAATGGAATTGCACTTAATGATAATCCCCAAACGATCCATTTCAGTTGTTGACGCAGCATAGAGGCTCTTGTCTGCATAAAGGTCAGTAACAATAGTGCTGCGCTAATCAGGAAGGCTAATGCAAACTGCCCAATCTGGGCCTTTATCAGTGGATCGTACCACAATAGTAAGCTTGCATAGTGAGCGGCAAACAGTAGAAAGACAGTTTCTAGTGCTAATATCACTACTGCAGGCAGATAAATAAGTATCAGCAACCAGGGGCGACGTGTGAGCACCTCTCGCCGGAAAGGAAAGATCAGACAAAAATGGAGAAAAAGCGGAGCAAGTAGAATAAATCCGAATGACTCAGTAAAAAAGACCAACCTATCACGAAAACTATATTCACCTGTATAACTAAGACAATTGACAGTAAAAACGGCCAAACAGATTATATAGAAATGTGTCGCATAAGGTGTGTGGGGCTGTTTAGTAAGTACATATAGACCGATCGATAAGAAGATTAATCCCACTACAGCCAGATATAGTTGTAAAGGTAATTGGGAAGGTTCAGCCTCGATATCGATCAGATCTGCATCCCATAGATCATTGCCACGCTCAATTGTATAGGTGATCGAACCATGAATGCCAACTCTGTTCTCTAGTAATGCAAATATCTCGTAGGATTGACTGACTTCATAAGGTTGACCATCACCAAAGTTAACAAAGCGTAAGCGATCACCACGCACTAAGCCGGCTCGGTCGGCCGCAGAACCGACTCGTATACGATCTGCTATTACACCGCTTTTGGTATCTATCCAGGTTACTCCATCATCAGGGAGTGGCTGCTGTTGCAAACGATCCGCCAGGTTAAATAGACCTAACATAACTATCGCGATCGTAAGACTGGTTACCAGCAGTGTCCTGGTCTTCATTACCGAACTGCTCATACCGGTTTTAGTAACGACTCTTATCAAAAGTTAAATAAGGATTATGGAATAGATGCAAATTACATGCCGTATTTTGCATCATTGCTAAGTACTTGAAAAAGCTTGGGAAAGGAGCATATATCAATGGTTTTTAAGCCGGTTATATCCATTTTTTTGTAGCTTATCCAAGTTTTTGTAACAAAATTTTTATCACTTATCCAAATTTCTATAGCAAAAAACCTTCGCCTCTGTACCAAGAAAGGTTGGAGACGAAGGTCTACGATGGCAAAAAAGCAGAAATCAAAACTTAAAATCGTACTGAGAGACCACCGCGAATTGTACGCCAGTATTGACCAATAACCAATTGTGGCTGCTGATCGCCATTACCATTATCTAGCAGATTACGTGCTGCCACATTTGCCTCCCAATGGCCAGGAATAAAGCTGAACATTGGTAAGGACTGGGTAAGGTAGACACTAATGCTAGGATCTAGGGCACTCGGTTGTCGTTGGAATGGATCTATTGCAAAGATCGCAGGTGGAGTAGCAAGACGCACCACAGCAGAAATATGTGTACCAGTACGGACGATCTTAGCGTCAAATTTACCAGAAACGACTTGGAAATAACCGAGCGAGACGACTGGTTGGCCTTCTGGAGTCAGGTTAAATTGTTGCCCTTGGCCAAAAGAGTAGCCAAGGCTAGCTGAAATAGTATTAGTGATTGGGCGTGTAAGGAGAATACGCACGCCACGAGCACGACCACGTTGCTCAATAGTAAAAGGTGTGGGCGTGGCAGGTTCGTTCTCCAGATTAGCGGTCTCATCCGCATTAACAGCATCAGGAGGCACCATTAGGCCCATGGTACGACCAGCAATATGATCCCAAAACAGAGTTGTCTCCAACTGTGAACGATCTTTAAAAGTATGTGCATACCCAACTTCATAACGGCGGCTACGATCTACTGGAGCTTGCGAATTCAGATCTATTAGTTCTACAGGTCCACGAAAATCGACTCTGGTAGTCTCAAACTCCTCACTACTCTCAATATCTGCACCATTAGGAGAATAGATAGCAGCAAACAGACGATCATTGGCGCTAAGTTGTAATTCAAGATTAAAATGAGGATTAAGTTGAGAGACTTGGCTTCCACCATCAAAGCGTGAATAGTCAAATCCATAGAGCACTACCACTGGACCAGTGATATGCCAGTGGTCTGTGGCCCGCAGTGAATACTGATTAAGCGCGTTGACACGGCGATTATCAGGGTCAGGGTTGAAAGTTGGAATATGTCCATAGCCAACCGACAGAGTCAGTTGGTGATTATCGCCAGCTTGTACGGAAGCTTGAGTCTCAAGCCGTTGTGGGCTTAAGTGGCCAAGGCCAGTTTGGCCAGCTACAACTAGCTCTAAATTGTTATTAAACATCTGCGCAAGAGCAAAATTGACACTGGCAAAGCTTCCTGCGCCAGGACGTTCAGAGAGGGCCTGAGTAGCACTGAAACTTACTAGACCATGGGTTTCACTTAGTATAGGCTTCTTTTCTGCTACTGCTATTATTGACTCTTCTTTATCAAGCTGGAAGATATGGCGATTACGCCTTAGGGTATATTTTAATTTTTCTGTTTCATCTTTATCATCTATCAATTCACTGGCGCGTCTTAAGGTGAAATTGAAGACCGCAGTTTGATTTGGAGTAACTGCTGCAGCAGTGATCAATTCAGCCTTATAGCCTTCTGCACTGGCACGCAATGTATAGCGACCAGGGAAGAGGTTTGCCGCAATAAAGCGGCCACGCTTATCAGTCTTAATCAATTTAAGTAATTCATCACTCTGTGTGGTATCAAATAAGCTTACCATGGCGCCTACGACAGGGCGACCATCAGCATCCTTTACTGTGCCAGAGATTGTGCCAAGCGGCACAACGGCAGCGGTAGCATTACCACATAGTAGTAACGCTATAGCGACCAGGGGCCATTTTGCAATCTGCTTCATGGTTTTCCCTCTTTGTTTGGGGCGATTACAGGACTGCAATCACCGGGGTTGATTGCCCGGGCCAAACCCGTAATTTTATCCGTGATAATAAGCGGTGATTTTATCACACCAACCTGTTTAGTCAAGCTCGCTAGTCTGGTATCAATAATTTAGCGATTATTAAAGGTATCGGCGCGCCGACAGCGCGCACTTTCACCAGCCTTTCTGATGGAAGGAAAGCTATGATGGGTTGCCTGCTATGCATAGTTTGCGTTGACCCTGTTTAGGAATCCGCTGTAAAGTAGCGCCAATGGAGGATCGTTCCGTCAGTCAAACCCAACGCTTTCATGCCGTCGATTTTTCTCGACCGACGCCTTGGACCAGTTTGCTACTTTCACTTTCTGGGCTGTTGTTGGTATTACTCTTCTATAAACCCTTTGCCTTGGGCAGTGCTGTTGAACGCAGTCTGCTACCTACCGAAGCGGCTTCACTAGGATTAAAACAGTTACGTGCCTTTGGTGTTAATGCGGAAGAGAATCTTGTCACAGCTTTGCCGATTCAGGATGAGCCATTAATCCTCTTTGTACGGGATCAATTTGGTGCACGGCAAGGTAACGAACAATTAAAGACAACTATTCCTGGGACATTTTGGGAAGTCACGCTACGCTCACGGGATGATTATACAACTGCACTAGAGTGGAAATGGCGAGTTGGCCATGCAGGCCGTATTACAGATGGGAAGGAAGTTCATCGTGCCCTGATCAGAATCGATGAACAGGGACGTTGGTTCCAGTTCTATCAACGTGGCAATGAGAACGAGTCAGGACAATCACTATCAGATGAAGAGGCTCTTAAGATTGCTATAGAGTGGGCACAAGCACATACATTATACATTCTAGGTGAGCAGACTCCCTTCCTACCAGATCAGATGGGTAGACCAGTAGTAGTATTTGATGGCAGTACACATAGGTTCCATTGGGCACTCGATTCCCCTATTGAAGGGTTGAAACGGCAAGTTACTATTGAGGTGACTGGCAAAACCGTCTCTTATTACGGACTGGAGTTTCAACCACCATCCAATTATCCTACCCAATATGCCAGTATTTGGCGCTTTACTCTACTCCTACGTATCGTCCTCTTGGTAATGGCAGTTTTTCTTGTCTTTTTCTTACTGATAAAACAGTTGCGGCGTGATGCGATCGATTTCGACTTTAGCTTTACCTACTCCACACTGCTTACTTTTCCTCTCATTGCCTTAATTATTGCAGATCTGCCAGCCTTGATGAATGAAGAGTATGTTACGGTAATCAAAGAGAATTTCTACTTACTTTCTACCTCTGCATTTATCTGGTTTGTGCTATTGCTACTGGCAATCCCAGTAGTAGCGCTCACCGATTCATTGGTACGGCAGGCTTGGCATGAAAAACTCTCGACTTTTGATGCATTAATTCGTGGCCGCTTTGGTCTGCCGGCTGTAGGCCGTGCTACATTGATTGGGATTAGCGCAGGAATTAGTGGATTAGGTGTTACTATGTTAGGTAACACATTGCTTGCCAGGTTCGGCGGTTACACACATGGTACGATCTTCACCTTCCTGAATGGACCATTAGCTTCATTATGGGCCGTCTTTGGTTCACTTGGGCTAGCACTTATCAGTAGTTACATACTACTCTTTATTGCTATCTTGATAAAACAGCGGGTACGTGCACCCCGTTTAGTCGCGATACTTACTGCACTGGTCTGGTTAGTGTTGCTTTCGACCACTGGTGGGCGTTATTCAAACCTGCTTGCCTTTAGTGTTTTTGCCTTAGTAGGTACAACAATAGCTCTCTATCTACTGTTTCGTTACGACCTGCTTACGGTTATTGCGGCAATCTTCTCTTATCTAGTATGTCCGGCTGCAGTACAACTGCTCTTTTGTGATAATAGCATCTATGTTGTTAATGGGGTTGCTACCCTGGTCGTTTTAGGTGGTATCGTTTATAGCAGTAAAATATTGGCTGAGCGCGTCGATGGCTTGCCGGATAGAGAGTTTGTGCCTCAATATATTACTAGATTACAGTCACGTGAACGTATTGAACGCGATGTCGAGATTGCTCGTGAGTTACAATATCAATTTCTCCCCCAGAAGTTACCGAAACTGACGCGTCTGGAAGTGGCTACGCTTTGTCGTCCTGCTTATGAGGTAGGTGGGGATTATTATGATTTTATCGAGCTTGACGATAAACGGCTAGGATTAGTTATTGCGGATGTATCGGGTAAGGGAATACCAGCAGCTTTCTATATGACTATGATCAAGGGCATCATTCAGTCTCGTGCGCTGGAAGAGGTAACACCTAGGGATCTGCTTAAACAGATAAATTGGGTGATCTATAAAAATACCGGTAGCAATACATTTGTCACCCTTTTTTATGCCATAATTGATACCGAACGGGCTACGCTTATCTATTCCAATGCCGGACATAATCCGCCTTTTATTATTTCGTGTGATGGTCAGATACGCGAGTTGAGTTGTGGCGGAATGGTATTAGGAGTGATGCCGCGGCCTGAGTATCAAGAGGAAGTAATCGAGCTACGCTGCGACGATCTGATCTTATTCTATACAGATGGCGTAATTGAGACGACCGATGTGCTTGGTAGCGAATTTGGTCCACAGCGGTTGGCCAGTTTGATAATGAAAAGAGATGGTCGTCCGATCACAGAGCTGATCAACGACATTTGCAAAGCGCTTGATACTTTCGCCGCTGGTGCGCCACAAAATGATGATATTACAATGATACTGGTGAGTTATAAAAACGATGAAAAAACTGATTATCGCAATTGATGGCCCTTCTGGAGCAGGTAAGAGTACAGCCGGCAAAGCATTAGCCAGCCGGCTAGGCTATTTATACATAGACACAGGGGCAATGTATAGAGTAGCCGCATTAGCAGTGCTACGACAAGCCATAACCTTTGATGCTGAAGAGCAGATTATAGACTTAGTAGGAAGCATACGGATCGGTTTGGAAGGCGAGCCTTATAATCTACATCTTTTCCTTGATGGCGAAGATGTAACCGATCAAATACGTACTCCAGAGGTAAGCCAAGCCGCCTCGAAGATCTCTGCTATTAATGGCGTACGCCAAGTGCTGGTTGAACAGCAACGCGATCTGGGTAAGCAGGGTGGTGTGGTGATGGATGGGCGCGATATTGGCACACATGTCTTTCCCAATGCAGATATTAAATTTTTCTTGGTAGCAGACATAGAGGAGCGGGCAAGGCGGCGCAATTTAGAGGAGCAGAGCCGTGGTGAAAATCTCACTTTAACACAGACCTTACATGAGATTCAGGAGCGTGATCAGCGTGACAGTCAACGCACCTACTCACCATTGCGGCCCGCGCCCGACTCTATTCAACTTAATACTTCTAATCTCAGCCCAACTCAGGTAATCGATAAGATGCTTGAGTTGATTGAGCAACGCAACCGTCTAGGCGCGAGTCCTTCTGGGGCGAACTGAGTCTGTTAGATGTTTACTGGCATTATTGAAGAAGTCGGCAAAATTCGCGCAATACAAACCCATACTCAGGGTGGGCGTATCAAGATAGCTGCACAGACAGTTTTGCAAGGCGTCAAGTTAGGCGATAGTATCGCAATTAATGGGGTCTGCTTGACTGTCGTCGATTGCAATAATGGAGAGATCGCTTTCGATATTTCTACTGAGACATTGGCACGTTCAACATTGGGTCGGTTACGTGCAGGAAGCGCAGTAAATCTAGAGCGTGCCTTAGCTGTTGGCGACCGCTTAGGCGGACATATTGTACAGGGTCATGTTGATGGCAATGGCGAGTTTCTCAGTCGTCAGCAGACTGGTGATGGATCTGTCATGCGCTTCAGTTACCCTACTGAATTGGGCCGTTACATCTGTCTAAAAGGCTCTATCTGTGTAGATGGTATCAGCCTTACAGTATCTAATTTAGCTAACAATTGGTTTGAAGTAGCAATTATCCCTCATACATTAAAAATAACCAATTTAACTGAACTAACGGTTGGCTCTAGAGTAAATCTTGAGGTTGATATTCTAGCCAAATATGTTGAGCGTATGCTTTATGCCAATAGAGAGTTGAATTCTCCTAACTCTACTCTTACTCTCGATAAATTGCGAGAATTGGGTTATTGAAATTTCTCTTACTATTCCAATGGGAAGCTAAAGCGAGACAGACTAGCCACCAACTCTTCAGGTAGCGGGACAGATTGAAAATTTTTACGATCAACAGCCACCATTACAAAACGACCTTCTGCTAGCAACTGGCTATCTTTAGCTCTATGAACCTGGAAATTGAGGGTAAGTGACTTTCTGCCAAATCGGCCAATAAAGGCTGTGACACTCAATAAGTCATCTAGTAGTGCGGGGTGATGGAAATCGCAATGCAGTTGTACACGTGGCAGCCAGATGTTGAAACGCTCAAAGACCTCTCCATAAGGTAGACCAGCGGCACGAAAGAGTTCTGTTTCGGCAATCTCAAAGAAACGTAGATATGACCCATAACAGATCAGTCCAGCAAAATCGACATCGCTCCAGCGAACATACTCCTCTATACGAAATTTTTCTTTAGCAGCCTGATTCATAAGAAAAGGAAAACGCCCCACAAAGGGGCGTCTTAAGAAGATTGATTAGGCTTTCAGTTATTACAGTAGACTGAAAGTAAACTCTAACCGGGCACGTACATTTACTGCCTGACCATCCTTCTGACCAGGAA
>JBFLVQ010000297.1:0-10902 GCA_040758525.1 Acidobacteriota bacterium | reverse complement strand
CGTTGAGATAATTGTTATCTTGATAATCCCACCAGTGAAATTGGAGCAGATCAAGTGTAGAAGTATTCATTCTGTGAAGCGAGCGATTGATTGCATCTTCAACTATTTTTCGTGTGATAAAGACCGGGCGAGGTACCCACTTTGTAAAGAACTGAAGCTGTGTCAGAGCCGCTTCACCACGTGCAGCTTTTAATCTCTGCCTGAACTCACCAACAAACTCTTCTGCTGGTCCATAGTGATCTGCTAGATCCCAAGTTGTAAGTCCAGCATCGATATAGGTAAACATCTCTGTTATAGCAAGCTCACGATTGATTAACCCATGAGCACCAGAGACCTGCCATAATCCATTTAGAATCCGACAAATATTTAGATCTGGAGTCAGTTGTAGTCTATTCAATTGTGTTGATTCCATAAAATGTCTCAGCTTAATATTTTTTGTAACCGTAATACCAACGGCTAGTTGTTCTTCCAATATTTTTGACGGTATGTGATACACCGGCAGGAATTAGAATCTCTTCGCCTACCTGTGGCTGAAAAGTCTTTTCTTGAAAAGATAGTTCGATCTCTCCTTCAACAAGCATAACTAGTTCGTCAACATCATGAACAAAGTCTGCCCACACCTGTCCAGGCGGATCTGTCCAAATTCCCCAAGAATAACCACGGGTTTCCCAATCTCTCTTAATTTTATCTGGACTCATGCTCTTTCTACCTTGATTAAGATCTAGTTGAGCTGGGGTATTAAAACTAGTTTCCATGCTTTTGTGCAATCTGGAAAGTCAAAATGGCAGACTAATCAAATTATAACCTTTCTGCATATTGCCATTAAAAAATTGAAACTCTCTTGCTGATACGCTAGTATTAACTGACGATTTCACCTTAAGGATACAGCTATGCGATTTTATCTTTTTAGCCTTTCCTAATTCTGCCTTATGGTGCGTGCTCGGCGCCTAGGAATAACTGTTCCCCTGGCCAGACCGAGCAGCATTCTTCTCTATCAATCTTAGCGATCAACTTGAATCGTTAGTCCGGCTATGTGTCGCTATAATTGCGCTGATAGTACCGGGCTACCTATAAGCATAGCTCTGTGCTGTTATGGATAAACTTGTATCTATTATTAGAACACCTGATCAGTTAATGGCTTTGATCAGCCGTCCAAAGTATCAATTCAAGCTACCATTGGACAAGAGCCCTGGCACCGGTGTGGCACGATTAAAATTTTTCTATGAAACTACGTTGCTACCTTTAGCCACTATTTCAAATAATCTCTATACAAAAAAAGATCGGCTTATCACTGCCTGGGATTATTTGCGTAGTGTGTGTACGTTTAATGCCGATACTCTATATCATATATTGATAGTATTGATTGAGACACAAGCCGATAATGATCCAAATCTATCAACAATACCGTTGCTTAGCCCCAATCTGATCACACCGCCGAAGAAGCCTTCAAAAGCATATTTGCGTATACATAAGGGTTTGAGATATCAATTACCAAAGCCAAAGCAAGCTGCACCAATAGATCTACGCCGCTATCTTTGTGATGAAAAGAATATACATCTATTATTGTCACTATTGAGCAGATATTGGGTAGAAGGATTGGAGAAATTGGTCAGAGCTGGTTATACGATAAATTCTTTAGCTGCTTGGTCTGAGATAAACTTTAACTCTTTCGATCCCTATTACGCATATCATTATTCGCTAATCAATAATGTTAGCAAGAAGAGGCTACCCAAAACTTTTATCAGATATATTTTACCTTTACTAAAAGGTTCACATTGGTCCGAGGTGCTTGATTATCTCTCTATTTACTGGGGGCTTTCGCTTGATAAAAACCCATCCCTGCTCATGGTTATTACACGACTGTTGAGCCTAAGTAGAAATCACGAGAATATTTTAAGCTGGTGTAAAGTTATTACTAGACAGCCGCATAACCGTAGAGCAATCTTTGCCACTCTCTTGATTAAATCGGGTGCTTATACGATGAATGCTGCTAATATAAATCTAGAGGTATTAGATCAATTTAATGAGGTCACCCCTAGAGCCTTCTATAGCCCCAGACTCTACTTTTTTCTCTTAGGAATAAAGAGGGGTATTGAACCCAACTACCTATTGGATGGTTTCAGACTGGCCAAAAGATATAAAAAGGATTACCAATTCACTAAGCTTAATAATTGTACAACATTTTCATACTATCTGGTTACAGAGCTGATCGATTATTTAAGCACAGGAGAAGATTATTTTTATGCGCTGGCACTGAGAGTGTGGGAACGGTGTGGCGAATTAGCAGGATTTGATGAAGTGCTCGCCAAAATACCCTGGCGAGAGATACCGGTGGAAGCGGCTTCTTGTTGTTTAAGCTTTTTCCTAGACTTTATTAATCACTATGTAAAAGGAGATGCATTAGCACAAAAATGGCGCTTTGTTAGACAAGAATTGGATTGTATTGCCACCCTGCTAGGTACGATCGATAAAGATTACCTTAGAAAACTTATTAACACACTCGACTATTGTTATTGGTACTGGGATGAGGTGGATAATCTACGTACCTGTATGCCAGTAGTCTATACTTTACTCAAGCGACTCTGTCAGCCACCATTCAAAAAGAATACTACCATTGAAGAAGTAGTCTGTTGCTTTATTGCTCGCTCACACGAGCTGATGCGAAAAAGATTTTTAGCTGCGCCTGATGAAAATTTTATTTATCTGGAAAAAGCACTGCGTTCGAAAAACGCAAGCAGATTAATTGCTGATGCCCTGTGGGATATGATGAAAACACTAGCTGAGTTCACCTTTGAGGGTTTTCTTACTGATCCGAAAAGATTGTTAGAGGCGACTCGATTGTTAGGCAGCCTTAGCAAGCAAACACGCTTGCTAGTATTAGCTAAATTTAAAAAGGAGTTTATCAAAGATACTAATGAAAGTATTTCCGTAGATGCTAGCAATGTTAATAATAAACTTGATCTCCTGAAAGACTTAGTAATGGCTGTATTGATAGGAGATCAATCACTTTCAACCGATCGTAATATTGTCTTTTCATTACAACTATCGCAATTGATAGATAGTAATAAACGTGCCTTCAAACGTTTTCTTAAAGCATATTTCCAGGGTAAAAGAGATTATCTACAAACTCATTTTTTGACACAAACCTGGATAAAGAAGCAGTCTACATTAAATATAGAGCTATGGAGAGAAGGTATCATATATATCTGTGAAACGGAAAATCATGGAACAATAAGTATTACGGTAGAAAAAGATCCTTTGGAAGCGCTAAGAATGGGTGAATATGTTGGTAGTTGCTTAGGTTTAGGAGGTGTATGTAGTTATTCTGCAGTAGCTGCAGTCCTTGATATCAATAAGCAGGTACTCTATGCCCGTAATGAAAAGAATGGCATGATAGCTCGGCAATTAGTAGCCATTTCTAAGGAGCGACAGTTGGTCTGTTTCGAGGTCTATCCTCTCAATATTGATAAAGAGATAAAGATGCTGTTTTGCCAGTATGATATTAAATTTGCGCAGGCGCTGGGCCTAGAGCTATTCGATTATAAAAATGCAGAAAAGTATACAATAGAAAATATTCTATCTGAGGAATGGTGGGACGATTACGCCTGGGATTTAACCGTTTGAGCAACCATTCACACAAAATTACTAACAGAGACTACTCTGGACAGGCCGCACCATAGCGTGCCCACTCGGCCATCTTTTGCGCAAACTCGGCATGACCAATTGGAGGTAAAGAGCGACCTTCACCAGGACTCCATCCCCATAAAACAAGTTTATCAGAGGTCACATGTTCAATAATCTGTGCAACCGTCTTGCCGCCATTCTGTGCTGGATCTTTGAGCTGCTGACAGATCTGACCCGCTGTTCTACCTTCCCAAATCATAGGCATATTAGCAGGCGGCAGGTGCCAATTGGGTGCTCCTGGTGGCATATTCAGGCCTGCGACATTGTATTCCTGATGACAAGCATTGCATTTCTGTCCATATTTGCCACGCCCATCTAGTCCACGTTTTACGTTCTGTGTATGAATATGTCCATCATCACCCTGTCGTGGATAATCACCAGATGAATGGCAATTAAGACAGCGAGGATGTTTGAGCACAGGTATTATGGAAAGAAATGCCTTGCGTGCCTGCTCATCGTTCTTTTGAGCGATTGGTTGTGCCTCGCCATTGGTGAAGTTATCAGAGATATTGCCTATAGTCCTGGCAGAGATCGACCCACCGATCAATACAAGTACTGCTATAAAGAGAATAATAAGTTTCAGGTTGCGTGTTAATCGTGGTTCTTTGTTGATCATTTTACAATCCTCATACAGTTCTACCGTAAATAGTTTACGTTGTCTTCAACTCCGCAACTTGAATCGGTAGTCGTCGGATACGTTTACCAGTAGCAGCAAAGATTGCATTCACAACTGCTGGGGCAACTGGTGGAACTCCCGGCTCTCCCACACCTGTAGGTGGTTCATTGCTTGGTACAATATAGACTTCGATCTCGGGCGACTCGTCCATTCGCACCATTTTGTAATCGTGAAAATTACGCTGCTGAACACGGCCTCGATCCAATGTAATCTCACCCTTGAGCGCGGCTGAGAGACCAAAGATGATACCACTTTCCATTTGTGCTTTGACAGTATCCGGGTTTACTACCATACCACAATCAATTGCGCAAACTATACGGTGTACACGTACCGAGCCATCTTTGCCTACAGAGACTTCAGCTACCTGTGCAACATAACTAGCAAAGGAGAAATGTGTTGCGATTCCACGGCTTCTACCACTAGGTGGAGGACTACCCCAATTTGCCTTTTGTGCTGCTAGATCGAGAACAGCACGCATTCGCGGTTGGTTTGAGAGCAGTGTACGCCGTAATTCATATGGGTCTTTGCCACCTGCATTGGCCACTTCATCAAAGAAAGCCTCAACAGCAAAACCATTGTGCGAATGGCCAACAGAGCGCCACCACTGAACAGGTACACCGATCTTGGGACTGTGTAGATCAACCTGTAGGTTTGGTATTCCATAAAGCAGGTCTGCGGCACCTTCAACAGATGTATCATCTATGCCATCTTTAATAATTACTGGTTCAAACGCTGTTCCTGCGATAATGGATTGCCCAACAATAGTGTGTGTCCATACAAGGGGATTGCCTTGCCCATCAAGGCCAGCAACTAATCGATCATACCACATAGGGCGATACCAACCACCACGTATATCATCTTCTCGTGTCCAGACAACTTTCACAGGAACTTTAGCCACCTTGGCAACTTGCACTGCCTCTACAATAAAATCTGAGGCAGGATTTGCACGCCGACCAAAACCTCCGCCGAGCAGTGTAGTATGAATCTTAACCTGTTCAGGTTTTAAGCCTGCGACGGCTGCCGCAGCAGCGCGATCTACAGTCTGAAATTGCGTACCAGTCCAAATCTCACAACTATTTTCACGCAAGTCAACAACACAATTTAGTGGCTCCATCATGGCATGTGCTAGATAGGGGACTTCATATTCGGCAGTAATCGTCTTAGCAGCTCCCGCCAATGCTTTTGTAGGATCACCAACTTTACGCGCGATCGTACCAGGATGCTTGGCTAAATTCGCATACTGTTCTCGCATACCTTTGGTGGAGATAGTTGCATTTGGCCCATCATCCCAAGTGATCTCAAGTTTATCTCGACCAAGCTTAGCAGACCAGAAACCATCTGCAATTACAGCAATACCTGTTGGTACTTGAAGAATATTTTTTACTCCAGGTACTGCCTTGGCTTTTTCTGTATTAAAGCTGACAACCTTTCCACCAAACACCGGCGGTCTGGCAATTACCGCTGTTAGCATATTAGGAATTCGTACATCAAGACCGAATTGAGCCGTGCCATTTGTCTTTGGAGGAGTATCAAGACGACGAGTCGGTTTGCCAATTAATCTAAAGTCCTTGGGATTCTTAAGAGGTACATCTTGGGGTGGAGTTAGCCTTGCGGCGGCGGCGGCAAGCGCACCAAATGTGGTGCGACGATTACTTGCTGAATGAATCACATAGCCATTTTCAGCACGACAGCTTTTTGTATCTACACTCCAATTCTGTGCTGCTGCCTCAATAAGCATCATACGTGCTGTTGCGCCAGCCTTACGGAACCGTTCCCACTCCGAATTTGTGCTAGTGCTGCCACCCGTCATTTGAATACCAAAGAGAGTGTGATTATAAGCATCATCAACGGGCGCCGATTCTACACGAATCTTGCTCCAATCTGCTTCAAGCTCTTCAGCAACAAGCATAGGAAGTGATGTATAAACACCCTGTCCCATCTCTGCCTTATTCACAATAATGGTAACACTATCATCAGTTCCAACACGAATGAACGCATTGGGTGCAAATGTTTCTGATGCTTTATCGTTGCTGTGAGCACGACTCAAGCTAGGAAAATAGAGACTGATTAACAATCCGCCGCCAAATGCGCTGCCGGTTTTAAGAAACGTGCGTCTATCCATCGTTTTGCTCATTTTACCCCTCGCTGTGCAGTGATTTCTGCGGCACGGTGAATGGCTCGCCGAATTCTTGGGTATGTTCCGCATCGACAGATATTACCTGCCATAGCTTCATCAATATCAGAATCACTAGGCTTGGAATTTTCATTGAGCAAAATCGCAGCACTCATAATCTGTCCAGACTGACAATAGCCACACTGTGGAACATCAATTTCGATCCAGGCTTGCTGTAATGGATGGCTGAGATCGGGCGAGAGTCCTTCTATCGTTACGATCTCTTGGCCAGCCACATCGGAGACGCGCTTAACACAGGAACGGATCGCCTCACCATTCAGATGTACTGTGCAGGCGCCACATTGAGCCATGCCACAACCATATTTGGTTCCTGTAAGCCCAAGTGTATCGCGAAGCACCCAGAGTAGCGGCGTCGATGGATCTACATCGATGTTGAACTGTTTGCCGTTAACTTTGAGATTAATCACAAGCAGGCTCCTTTTTGTTGGCACTATGGAGATACTGGTCTTTATGATTTCAGGTTAGTACAGCTATTTTAAGAACTCAAGTCAGGTCAACTGAAGAGATCCTAAGTCACTAGCAGAATCGGTAATCATTATAGTGTAGTACTATCCTGCAAATGTAGTACTACATAACTCAATTGATAGAATCGAGGAAATATAGTAGTTATGCGCGGATCTTAGAATGTTACTTAATCTTTATCGTGAGCTAGTTACAGAAATAGCTAAGCATGGCAGTTGAGTGTGACCATATCCTTACTTCTTATTTTTTGCTATTCATCTGTCTGTCTTTTTTGTATCTGCCTGCTATTAACAACGCTATCAATATCTCGAAATGTGCTTACATTAATATACTTGTTCATTAAACGCGTGAACAGTGCGCCTGGTTTTATTAATGGTCTATCTTCTGTTGACACTTCATCTATACTACATTCTATCTCTTCATCGAGATCAATAACCCGTGCTTGAAAGGTCCGCTTTTTCACCTTTATTACAACACACTTATATCTGTGGAAATTACTCATATATATTCTCTCTTCTCTGCGAGTATCGAAAAGCCTACACCTAATTTAATAGCGATGCAAGATCTAGATCAGATAATGCCGATAACTTACCAAAAGGATAGTGGTAGGTTATCAATATCTCAATTAATCTTGCCTGAGTCGCTCGGATCATATCGATACAGATCTCTACTACTCAAAGCCTTACTAGTGCGTAGCATCTTACTACGCCCGCCTAGATCGCTAATTGCTTGTACCGAGTCTTGTGCCGTATAGGCAGCGATATTTCCCACTGGCACACCAATAGCTTTGCCTTCTGCATAGGCATCAATATCACAACCTAGATAAGTGAAGGTCCAATTACCCTCGGTCTGTTTTTGTTGGATAAGTGCAAAGATGCGTGCGCGATCAAATTCCCTAGAGCTATTCTCTTCGCCATCGGTCTGGATAGTTACTTGAATCTTAGTCTTCTGGGCGGATTTCTTAACCTTCCGTTCGATCGTATAGATTGCCTGTGCAATTGCATCGTAAAGAGCTGTGTTGCCATCGGTGATATAAGTTTTTTCTGTTAGTTCAGCGACCTGTTCTACTGGTACACTTGCGTAATGTGTAGTTACCACAGTATTAAACTGTGTCAGAGTAAAATTGATTTCGCCTAATTCGGAACGCTCACGTTGTTGACGCTTTAGGTCATTGAGATATTCATTAAATCCTGAAATGGTAGCGTGTTTCTTATCACTCATCGAACCAGAGCGATCTAGCACAAAGGCAATCTCTAGGGGAATGGCTTCGTCTGAGGATTGCAGATTATCAATATCTATTGCTGGGAATATTTGTTCTGTCATAGTTACTCCTTACTCCTTAAAAACTATCTAGCTTGGTTGATTATATGAGCTAGATCGATGCCTTAGCCTATTTTGGAGTACGATCAGCTTCTCGTGTGTGTTCTCATTGGTAGAATTTACTGCTGTGATATTGATCATATTAATAAGGTCTCTGTTATTAGAAGACCTCTCCACCACCTACATACCACACACGTACAGCATAACCACCCACGCTCTCGGGTATTAATGCGCGCTCATTGTCATTGAGATCGTGCCGTGTTGTGTAGACGAGTACTGTTTCGCCATCACGACCGATGCCAACAACCCAAGATTGCTGGATGAGATGCTTGATCTGTTCTATGACATTGTCAGTTACGTACAAGGGTCACACTCCTAGTTATACCAATGTATGCCTATGAGAAGCTGTTAAGGGAAATTTACGAGAGAATAAAATATAACACTATTGTAAAATAGACCAATATGAAAATAGCTATATGAGCTTTTATGGCAGATACTTTTATATCCAAAAACCATTCTCTATTCTCTTTTGATGCCAAACTTCCGCCGGTTTGTGAAATTGATAGCGGTGCGATTCTTGAGATTGAAGATAAGGATAGAACTTACTAATTAGACAAATGCATCTTCCTGTACACTAAGATCAAGGTTTTTAAGAATCATTAATCGAATATCCTTTCCATCCAATAGCGCAAATAGATAGGCTGCGTCAGAGGCATGATTAGACATTACCGTGAGGGCAAACTCTTTTCGCGAACCTTTAGGCAGTGTAGGAAATATTGTTTCAATCCTAAGTGTTTCTGCGTCTATTTTGGCATTGATCATCGCTGCTATAGCAACAACCTCATTCTGATATTCTGATGGCAACATAGCTAGAAAGGTATCAAAACTTCCCGACAACATTTCAGCACGAATATGATTAGGACTCATATGTGTAATAAGTCTATGCAGGCGGCGATACTCTTCTGTTTTCACTTTCACCCGCAAGCCATTCTGAAAACGCACAACCCAGCCCTCAATACCGGTACGCTCTTCTGCTGCTTGAATAAGATTATCGATAGAGTCTACCTGCTCCTGCCTAACAAGTGGAAGCGCGAAATGGGAGGTTAGCTCAGATAGCTCCGTATATGAAAAATCTTGTCCATCCAAACGACGTGCACCAATTACGAACAGATGCGTAAGCCCATGATAGTTTATGACAACTCTGTTATCAGGATAGATTATCTCAAACAGTAAGGTTATATCCGTAGGCAGTGTTGCCAATCTGTCGCGATAGTTTTGTTGTAAGAAGGCTGTTGCCCATTGTGCCTGCACGCCGTCAAATGCACCACGTGTAGCAATAGCCAAGTTGCCATTATTCTGTCGATAAAGAATACCGAGCGAGCCATCCAACTTATCCGTTACCTCGATAGGTCCTGCTGGCAACGCTGATAATGCAGTCTCTGGTGTCTCACCCAAATTGAAGAATTTATCGAAGGGGCGTGCCGCTACTGTGGCAGAAGGCCAATGAATAATCAATCCTCGGCAAATACGTTCAATTGCTGACCAGTTAGCTGAAAATGTTGCTTCAGTAGTGTAATTGAATAATAGTAGATCGTCTTGACGTAAAACCCTGATTTTGCCAAGCTCTTTATAAGAGTCTGTGTTGGGGCCAAACTGTTTTACTGCTTCTAATACCTGATCAATACCATTATTGATATTGTTACTAGCCATTATTCTCGCCATTCCTTTCACTGTATCTCTCAAGTTCTTTCTTTCCTACAGTTTTCCATAGGATATTACAACATATATATCTGTATTAGACAGTATAACGCCGGGAAGGGTTGAATGGTTTGCGTTAATAAGACAAAAAATACGTCAATACAAGGTATTTAAAGTTAGTGCTAAAGCGCAGTCGGGCAACCATGACAACCTCCAAAGTAATCTTTCAGCATACAGTTGAATATCACTACTGGGTTGAGATCTACGAAGGTAGGCCGGGATGTGTGTCACACCCCAGCCTGCCATTCAGAGTCTAAATTTATCTCTATGCCATGACGAGCGGTGTGTAAATCCAGGCACCCTCCTGTATCTGGTTAAAGTACTACTGGATAAGACGCCTATCTGTAAGCAGGCATAAGCTGGCTGCCATTGTTGCTGGTGAAGGTATCAAGACGGGTGAATAATTTATTATTGGCTTGAACAGACTGGCAAGTATCTATTGTGCTGGTACAATATCAGCACATAAGTAGAATAGGACGCTATGAAAACTCCTAGACTAACTAACCCACGCACTCAATACATAATCGCTACCGACCCGCCACCTGCACCAACTGGACGACTACGCTTACCGGTCGTAGCGCAAGAGCAACAGAAAAGTGCTGGCCTTGCTACTAATGCCAGTATTAACACCATAGAGAATATTGAACAGAGTAAAGATGCCAAGGGAGCAAAGAAGCAGCGTTCATTGTTGCGATGGTTTTGGGAAAGGTTTGGCTAATTACAAATTTTTTACAAATAATCTACATAGCCTTGATCTGTGCATATCAGATCTTCAAATAGTTTCCTAGACATATATAATATTGGTCTA
>JBFLVQ010000296.1:0-10903 GCA_040758525.1 Acidobacteriota bacterium | reverse complement strand
CCTAAATTGCTTAGGGTTGCTGCTTCTTGTCTGCGTGCTCCGGCTTGTCGCCAGAACGGTAATGCTTGAGTATAGTATTCTATTGCTTTATCTGGTTGACCAGTCTTTGCATTAACTGCTCCAATGTTATTTAGGATATTGGCTATTCCCCAGTTATCTTCTACTTGGCGACAGAGTGGGAGCGCCTGGTGGTAGTATGTTAATGCTTTCTGAGTTTCTCCCAATTCTGAATAGACAAGACCCATATTGCTAAGTGTATTTGCCTCACCAGATTGATCAACGGAATTATGTTTATAGGTAAGAGCTTGTTGGTAATAGTCAAGCGATTTATTAGAATCGCTGATAGCGAAGTAGACTGCACCAATATTATTTAGTGTATGTCCTATGCCAGCACGATCATTGACGGCTTGCCAATGTGTTAATGCTAGATCATATTTTTTAAGCGCTTCGTTGAATGCTTCTGCGGTTCCCTTTAACCGTAAGGCTTCACCTTCTGAATAGGCTTGCTGTGCCGTTATACGATGTGTATCTTCGACCTTAGCGGTTCGTAATTCAGTAATTCTTATCTGATAAGATCCCCTTGCTGCGGTCTCCTCTGTTGATTGTACTTCCAGTCGATAGTTATCAGTCTTTTCCGCTGCTGCTACCAGTGAAATAATTTCAGATCCACGAGTACCATTAGGACTATCGATCTCCACTAAACGATTGCCGGCTGGATCATATAATTTGAGAGTAACATCAATACCACGTTGCTCTACCACGATCTGAGCATATTGCCCACCATTAATGGGAATTTGAAACGCATGGCAGCGGCCACCTGCCAACTGTTGCTCAATAGGTTTACCTATTTTCAGCTTTCCAATAAACTGTATTGATCTTGTTTCAAGTGATTGATTTGTTAGGCTAGGACTATTATTTTGGCAGGCAAGTAGTACAAGACTTACTACTAAGGTAGAGACTAATAAGAGAAACGGGCTTTTTTGATAAAATAATCCGGGTTGGTAATCTTTGGCCATCATATAGAGATATTCGCTACCCTGAGACAAAAACTTTTATACAATAAACAACTTTACCAGTATTTTCGGGTACTAGCTATTACTTGCTATAACTATACGGTGCAATTCCGTACTTAGATTCCAGTTTAGTCCGTTTACGCTTGCCGCCAATATCTTTTAAAAATAGCTTCGCCACTGTTTTCCATCCGGTTTATTAACTTTCGCAGGGCCGTATTTAATGATGTAATGGAATAAGATAAAAAGATCTTTAGTAGGAGTAAAAATCATGACCAATTCGGCACGGCAGTTTCCCACCACAATGGCAGCGCGATTGCAAGAGCTTGCAGAGGTGCGCACAACACTATTAACAGAGCTAGAAGATGGCAATTTTGATCCACAATATGCAGAGGCAGATCGCTGGTCTGTTGGTGAGATCGCATATCATTTATACCTTGTGGAGACACGTATTAACGGTCTGCTCAAGAACTTGCTTGGTTCAGACAAGCGTGGCGAAACGGCTGGTGAAGAGAAGCTACGTGCAGAATGGGAATTGACAAGTTCTCGCGCTACTAATCCAGAGATACGTGTGAAGGCACCGGCTGGCACATTACCTGAACAACCGCCACCATTGGCAGAGTCAATCGCCATGCTTAAGAGATCGCGCCTGGAACTACTTTCCACCATCAGCGAGGTTAATCTAAATGAACTGGCTGCCGTGACAGCACCACATCCTATTGAAGCAGTTGGGATATTGACCGGTGCCGGCTGGCTCAGTCTTATCGCTCATCATGAAATGCGCCATACCCGCCAGATACGCAACTTGAAAGCACAGCAGGTAGGCAGCGCTAACTGAAATCCATTAGGATTAGGGAAGTTACTCGTTGAGAAGATCGAGAAGGCTGAGATTATGACTCGGTCTTCTCGATCTTCTTGCAATCTGGTTGACAAGATCTTCTCATTTGAGAATATCTTCAATGAATTTTTGGGCTTCGGGATCGTCACTTTCGCCCAGCAGCGAAATGGCCTCTTTTCTTAACTGTAGAGAAGCATCTCTTTTTGCTACTTCCATCAATTTTTTCACTGCGCGTTTACTGTTGGATTCGCTTAGTGCAGAAAGTATCTCTACTTTTACCTTTTCGCTTCGCTCTATATCATATAAATGTACAAGTGCATCTACAGCCAGATCATCATCCATACCACTAAGAGTTGAGAAGGCTTGCTCTCGTGCTTTAGGATCTGAATCTTTTTGCGCTATTTCGGTCAAGAAATCAATGGCGCTCTTTTTGTCTTCACAACTCTGGAAAGCTGAGATGATCTCTTGCTTCAATTCTCGATTAGTGATCGAAGGGTAGAGTTGTCTGAGCATAGAGCCAGCTTCCTCTTTCTCACTCTCGGCAATGGCTTCAATAGCTTGCCTACGTAGCTCAACATTTTCTGAATTATCGCGTGCTAGCTCGATTAGCAAAGGTATCTGATCAGGAAACTCGCTGAGATGTTCTATCGCTTCTTTGCGCAGCTCGATCCTGGTATGCGTTTTGGCAATCTTCTTTAGTAATGGTAGGGCTTCATCTTCTGGTCTTTGACTGATAGCTTCAACGGCTGTTTTTTGTAACTCATTTCCAGCACCAGCATCATTAATAACTTTCTCTAAAGCCTGCAAACTACGTGAATCTTTTTTCTCTCCTAATAGCTCGATTGCCTCTTTTCTCAATTCACGATCTTTCTCTTGTCTGGCCACCTCTATAAGGAAATTGACGGTCGCTTCCTCCGGTTTACTGTTCGAGATAGCGCCCATAATCTCTTTTTTCACTTCGCGATGGGTAACAGACCGATATAGATCCTCAAGCACAGGTATGACTTCACCATCTGGGTTTTCGCTAATTGCATCAGCAGCCTCTTTGCGTACTTCAACTCGCTCACGCTCATTACGCACTAGCGTAGCAAGAAAAGTAGTCTCACCAGGAAGCTGTCCTAGCCAGGAGATCGCGTTTGTGCGTACTTTTTCAACTGTAGAGGTGAGAATCACGTTTTTGAGGATCTCTGCAGCACGTGGGTCATCGTGTGCTCCGATTGCATCTGTTATATGGTCAGCTGCCTCACTTGAACGTATGGTACCAACTAGACCTTGTAGAAAGTTCAAACTCTCTTCATTATTGGCATGGCCTAGCCAGTAGACTGGATAGCCAGCATATTCACGATTTCTATCGAGATTGTAGATCTCGGCTCTCACAACTGAGCGGCCATCCTTCTCATAAAGCAGAAAGATTCCAACATTGCCAGTTTGATATTTTGTATTGACCATTGCGCCATTAATGGTAATTCTCGATCCACCTGAGCTTATGATCACCATATCGAATGCAATTCCGGGCCTGACATCAAACATATAAGCAGCCCAGAAACGCTTCTGTTGTGTACTTCCCTGTTTGATTGCAGCATCCAATCTAGACTTCAAGTCTGGTCCTGTTATATTGATAAAGCTCTGGCTTTGAATAGCTGCTACATTAACAATGGGACGAGCAATGGGAGGCGGCGAATCACAGGGGGTAGCAACAGCGAGTAGTAACAGAAGTAGTAAAAGTGGTAAAAGTGGTTTCATTGTCCAATCCTTTCTTCTACAAAACAGATCTCTCCCTACCCGGCGCAATTGTCGGGCTATCGGTTTTGTCAGCCGATCAATCGGTAATTAATTTTTCTTAAGGATCTCTTCTAGAAATTTAGTTGCTTCGGGATCATCGCTTTGGCCAATGACCTCAAGAGCTTGCTTTCTAAGCTTGAGTGAAGGCTCTCTATAAACAATATCCATCAATTTTTTTAGCGCTTTTTTCTCCTCCGAGTCACCTAATGCTTGGATAATGGTCTCTTTGATCTTTTCGTCTTTTTCTGTGTCATATAATTGGATCAGGCCTTCGACAGCTTTTTCTCCTTCTTGGCCACCGAGCGCCTCAATCGCCAGCTTACGTATTGCGATACTGTCTGAGGTCTGTGCTAACTTTAAGATTGCCATCTGAGCACGTGGCAGCTCTATTTGCGACAGCGCATGGATTATCTCTTCTCGAATCTCCTCATTCTTATCCATTGCGAAGAGCTTAAGCAATTCATCAACTACCACCCCCTCTTCATACTCGCTCAATCCCTTAATGGCTTCGCAACGTAGTTTTACATCCGCATTTGAGCGTGCGATCTGGAGTAACACCGTTTGTGCTTGTGCGCTTTCGTGTTCAGCTACTGCTCGCATGGCATTGAGAGCGATCTCTCTATCCGTGGACTGAGTCGCTAGTGCTGTCAAGGTCTCCAATACACTTCCATCTTCCAGTTCTCCTAGTGCCTGAATCGCGATCTTACGCAACCCCGAGTCTGTCTCATTACGCGCTATGTTTATTAGTATTGTAGCCGCTTGTTTAGAATCAGATTGCGAAAGTAGTGTAATAGCACCCTCTTTCATTGATCTGCTGGCGGTCGAGCCAGATTTTAGAATACCAGCAACAATCGTTATGGCACGCTCTGGTTTAGTCTGAAAGAGACTTTGCAAAGCAGCTAGTTTGATCTCTTCATTGTCTTCATTAACGCCTTGATCGATTACAGTATTATTTTTCAGACTGGCTGCAATCTCGACCCGCAATGCCCTAGCGTCGGTGACCCAGGATGATTCAGGAAGTTTTTCTATCAAATATGTTAGAGCATTATCGGCATCTTGTAGCCTATTCTGTTGTTTCAAAGCAAATGCTAACCAGTAGAAGGCTGCCGCAACCTCTCGATCTTGCGGATAACTGGCAATAAACTGGTTGAAGCGTTGCTCGGCTTTGACCCAGTCACCATCTTTGATCAACTCTCTCCCTTCGCGAAAGAGCTTGATAGCCTCTGAGTCACCCTGAGATTGGCTGAAATAATAGAACCAGTCCAGAGTCTCTAGGGAAACATAACTATGGCTGTTAACCATCGACACAATTTGCAGGATTATAACTAGAATGGCTGTCATTATTAATTCCTCGATCTTTTTCAGTAACCCATTTTCGTTGAATGGATTTGTAACGTGGCAATGATCTTTTGCTTATGTATCAGTTCCTTAATTGAATACACTTCCGTTTGAGAAGGCTGGTCAGGCAAATTAGCAATGTCAAGCAAAAGTGGCTCAATATCGTTAAGCAACTCTTCCGTCCTTGAAGCCTCTTTATTTGTCGCGCTACGTCTAAGTAACCGGTTTTTGTTAAGCAACTCTCTGGACAACTGTTTCTCATAAGCTAGATCCAGATCGGCTTCCACTTCTTCGCTAGAACTATTTCTAAATGAGCGTAAAAGCAGTTGTGTTTGCCTTAAATGCTTGCTTGTCTCCAGATCCAAAAGAGTGATATTCCCAGACAACTTAGTATGTTTAACCAGCGAGATAGCCATTGACTGTTGCTGCTGTTTTGACGATTTAGAGCGATTTGCTTTTGGCTTGGTATAACGAGCGATATGATGTACACGTGCTACTTGCGTTGGTTGATTAGGCTTATCACTAGCTGTTAGTGTGCTGTGTTGTTCTGATATAGTTGGTGCAGAGTTGGCTGTGCCAGTCTGTTTAACAATATATGGTTTCGGTTCATATCTAGTCGTTTGCCAGCGCCGGTTTATTAATTCTCCCACCAAGGCGAATAGAATGATACTAGCAAGAGCTGTTGTCGCTGCCAGCACCCCATAACGAGGTAGTAGTCTTTCCGTTTTTAATGGAAGGAGCAGCAAATTGATTAGGGATCGCCAAAAAGAGAGACGAACCGAGACAGGGAGCAGTGCCGATGCTGTAGTTGTGGCTAACGCTTCTTCCAATCTCGCTTGCAACTGTGCAGTTGGGATCTCTTCTGGTAGTTCATCATCAAAGGCACTGTTAATCAGCAATGATGCTTGCTCAATCTCGCGCATATAGGCGCTGCAAGTCGAACACACAGTTAAATGTGTAAGCACGGACGCGGCTGTATCAGGAGCAAGCTCGCCATCGAAATAGGCCTGTAAAATCTCTTCATTCAAGCACAGGGTCATAGTCACTTTCCTATCTTTCCATGGAGTCTAATAAATTCACGACGGCCACGTGCAATTAGACTACCAACATTCGACTCTTTAATTCCCAGCACCTCGGCGATTTCGCGATATGATAGGCCTTCATGTTTAAGGAGCAAGCAACTCCGCATAGGCTCTTTGATCTTATTTAGTGTCTGCCGTGCTTCGGCAATCTCGGTTTGTCGCAATAATACTTCGTCAGGTAAGGTTATCTCTGTTGTCTGCTTGGTACTCTCGACAAATTCCTCATCACGAACCATCGCACGGCTACGTGTACGTAATAGATTACGAGCTGCATTGGCTGCTACACTTAACAGCCAGGCACGTAGCATACCTTCACGTTGGGCGGCCTCAAGATTCTGATGTAGACGAATAAAGACTTCTTGAACAATATCTTCAGCCAACCCGCGATCGCGCATTAACGCATAGGCATAGCGATAGACTATGCCATGATATGCCGCAAAAGCCTCATCAAAGCAAAGCTGAACGGTGGCTGGCGCCGCTCTGGTTGAGCAAACCGCAGAGTCAGTCAAAGTTATCTCCCATCCGTTCATCTTTATCTCTCATAAGAAAGAACACCGCGGTCTAGCAATTTGTGACAAATTTTTTCCTTCATTTATGCCATATTACCGCTATTCTTAAGCTTTGCAAACGGGGGCGGTCATCGCCGTATTAGTAATAGAGGGTGTAATGCTAAGATTCCATAAGTAATCTCATTAAGAAGGAGAGTGAATGCAATGATACGGGTTAGGCCAGCAGGTGAGGAGGATGAGGAGTTTATTCTAAGTCTTGCCTATAGGTTTGCGCAGTGTGAAATACCTAGATGGCGTACTGCAGAGGAGATCGAGGACGGTACAAAGCGCTGGCTTAAGAGAGCTTTGTCTGAGAGCCCTAGGGTGGATTGTATAGTCGTTGCCGTAGACAGTGATGGGTTACGCTTGGGATTTCTCTATGCACATGAGCGGGAGGACTTCTTCACCGGTATACGCTACGGGCATGTGTCTGAGATTGCTGTTATAAGTGGTGCAGAAGGGCGAGGAGTTGCCGAGACGTTAATGCAAGCGGCGCAGGACTGGGCAAGCGATCGTGGGTACAGACGAATCGGATTAAATGTATTTGCAAACAATGGGCGAGCACGTCGATTCTATGAGCGGCTTGGCTTCGAGCCAGAGTCACTTTCCTATAGCAAGGACTTGCTAAAATGATCATCGGCTACTTATAAAAAATATCTCTATAAATTTATCTCAAACTTTTCTCACCACCCACTACTCTAACCAAACAGTAGCGGTGATGATAAGAGAGTAATAACCGCAATATTTAATGTTATACATGGAGGATCATATGCGGAAGAGTATATTAATAATCGCAGCCATTGCTTTAACACTAAGTTTTTCAGCCGTGACCTTTGCTGGTACTAAGACACCAAGAATCAATGCGCGGCAGCAACACCAACGAGATCGTATTGCTCAAGGTATACGTTCAGGTGAGTTGACTAACAGAGAGACCACTGCATTAATAGCCAATCAGGCAAAGATTCAGCGTGATGAGAATAGAGCTAAAGCAGATGGTATTGTGACGAGCAGAGAACGTGCCAGACTGCATAAAGAAGAGAACCGAGCCAGTAAACGTATCTATAAAGCCAAGCATAATTAAATAGTTCAAAGATATCTTCTCTAATATTTAGAAGTTAAGCAGTTGAGAAATTCTGCTAGATCTAATCCGGTTGAGATTGAGTGTTGAAAGCCCAATTGCTTTATAGCTAGCTGATCGACGTAAGCATATATGAAGCGAACCGGATTATCTTCTTTGATATATTTGTCTATTGTTTCCGGAAATGAAATCTTTTGCTGGCGATCTTTTCCTTAAATATAGTTCACCTTGCTCCCCCTTTGCATCAGCTTTAATTTTAGCTATGCTTAGGGGGGCTGGGATAGGAGTTTTCATATAGCCATCTGCCAGCAATTTCAACACCTGGCTTTCACGCTCTGTTAGGTTAACTAGCTACAATGCCCTTATATGTACCCTTCTGCATTGCTTTATCCTCTTCAATTCATCTACAGACCAAGTAATACTAATTAATAAGTTTCGAATAATTTTTTTGCCTACCACTGTAATATAATTCTCTTGGCATCGTTTTATTTTTAGTGGGTAGTATCAGACCGCTTAAATTAATAATGGGGGAATTATGAGTGATCGGTTGGCAATCACCGCGCACGGCCTGACCAAGCAGTACAAAAACGTCACGGCTGTAAACAATCTTGATCTTGATATACCTTGTGGAGCTATTTACGGTTTTCTCGGTCCAAACGGTGCTGGCAAAACTACTACTATCAGAATGCTGCTTGGTTTAGTTAAACCAACTTCTGGCAATGCTACAGTATTAGGTTATGACATAGAGCGAGAACGCCCGGCTATCGCGAGTAAAGTTGGAGCAATTGTAGAGACCCCTGCCTTCTACAACTATCTAAGCGGAATAGAAAACCTTATGGTAATGGCACGCTCGTCCAATATTAATGTGAGCACAGCAAGTATTAACCAGTTACTGTCGCGTGTGGGACTAAGCGGACGTGGCAAAGATAGGGTAAAGACCTATTCATTGGGAATGAAGCAACGCCTAGGTATTGCTGCAACTCTGATCTCCAACCCACAGATCCTTTTTTTAGATGAACCAACCAATGGACTAGACCCGGCCGGCACTGTAGAGATGCGCGAACTTATTGCACAATTGGGGGCAGAGGGGCGTACCATCTTCCTTTCTAGCCATCTGCTTAATGAAGTCGAACAGGTTTGTACCGATGTTGTAATAATTCAGCAAGGGATAAAAAAGCTGCAAGCACGCATTGGCGATCTACTAGCGCTAAGTGCAGGCTTTATGATTAAAGCCGCTCCACTTGAGCGCGCAGTTAAGCTGTTATATTCATATTCTAAATTTACTGTGACAAGTCACGAAGACTGGATCAGCATTAATGCCAGCACAGATGATATCCCTTCACTGGTCCGCGCACTGGTTCAAAATGGGATAGATATCTATCAAATTCAAGAACAGCGTCAGAGTCTAGAAAAACTATTTCTGGAATTGACTGCAGAGACAAAACCGTGTGACATTGAGAAACAGGTGGCTTGAGGTATTTTATGATAAATATTAATCTATGGCGTGCAGAATCGCTTAAGACATTTAAACGCCCTGCTAATCTGATAATGGTGATATTTATCCCTTTATTAGGGTTCTTCTACTATGGCGCGATCTTTTTTAATGCTCTTGCCTATGGTGGACAATACTTGACTGATGCTCAGGCAACATTGCCCTTTCCTAAAAGTTTTGAAGTAGTAGTAGGGACGGTAGCTGGTTTTGCCAAATTGATGGCAGTAGTCTTTATTGCCAATAATGTTGGCAGTGAATATAACCAAGATACTTGGAAGATGATCCTACCACGTCATGGCAACCGTATTGCTTTTCTCATTACTAAACTGTTTTCTGCCTTGATCGCAATGATTATCTTTGTTGTTAGTGCAATCGGGTGTTGGCTATTATTTGCTTGGTTAGGCGCGCTAGCTCTCAATATAAATGCTGCCCTACCAACTCCCAGCACACTTATAATGGCTCAATTAAAGCTAGTTGTGCTTAGTATTATGGATATGGTCTTCTACGGTATTCTTGCTTTTATGGCAACGGTGATAACTAGATCCGTAGTAGGAGGCATCTTGTTTGGCCTTATTGCTCTATTTGGCTTGGAAATATTAGGTCAGATGGCTACTAACAATGTGGCATTGATGCTACCAAGCGTACATATGAACAATATCGATGCACGCTGGTTGATGAATCCAAGACTTATCAGAATGATTACCTCACAGCTTGGCCAAGACGTGCCCATCAAGGCAAGTTTATTGGTACTAAGCGGTTATATCAGCCTGTTCATTTCAGCGACATTCTATCTTTTCCGCCGCCGTGATATGGCAGGTAGTTAAGAGGTCTTAATAACAGATTATTGATTAGACAGTAAATCTTTAACTGTTTGGACAAGCTTATTAACACTGATCGGTTTAGATAAGCAGATATCAGCACCAGTTACTAGCGGATCGTTTTCCGGATCTAAAAAACCTGCCAGTACAACTATTTTTACCCTAGTATCGATAGCGCGAATAGCATTAATCATATCGCTGCCACTCATCTCAGGCATACGGTTGTCGCTAATAATAAGTGCCGGTTTATGGCGCTGATAGAGCTCCAACCCTTCTCTTCCATTGTTGGCTCTAATAACTGTATACTCTTTTTCGAATACTGCTTCAAGAATTGCAGAGACCGATTCTTGATCATCAACAATCATTATTGTTGTCATTGCGTTAACCACCAAATCCTGGAAAGATTAGAGTTACTATGATAGGCATATTGCCAAATGGTAGTTGAAAAAAGCTTGAAAACCTGCCAACTAAATTGTCCTACGACACGCTTCATGCTAAAAATAGAGTAAGCAGTTCAGTGCAACTAATTAAGTGAATAATTGGCTATGTCGGTAGAGCGTGTAGAATTGATTTATAGATCCTGGAATCCGATTCGCGGTTGTACACGTGTTTCTACAGGCTGTCTCAATTGTTATGCAGAACGATTTGCCTTTCGTCTATCTGGAACTGGCCAGCCCTACGAAGGTCTGGTTGAAAAGACCGATAGTGGGCCACGTTGGAACGGACAGATTCGACTTGTAGAGGAGCTTTTAACTGAACCTTTACATTGGCGCAAGCCTTCATTAGTCTTCATTAATTCGATGTCGGACATCTTTCACGACGCTGTTCCAGATAAATTTATCAATGATATTATCAGGACAGTTGAAGAAAGCTCTGGGCATATATTCTTTATTCTGACAAAGCGTGCCGAGCGAATG
>JBFLVQ010000295.1:0-10925 GCA_040758525.1 Acidobacteriota bacterium | reverse complement strand
GCTTACACAATTAGCAGAGGCGCGCGAATTAGAACAACAGGTAAAATCTGGCCAATCCCTCCCTGCTCCATCCAACACATTACTGGCGACTTCTCTAGCCCAATATCGCATACTGGCAGGCGAAATCTTAACTGCACGCGGCAAATTAGAAGAGGCTGAGCGTGCACTCTTTGTCGCGCTAAAACTGAGCGAGCGAATAGGCGATGCCGCCATTGTAGGTCGTGCGATTCTAGCTACTGGTGAACTTTACAAAGAGCGTGGTGATCAAGAGCGTGCCAGCAAATTCTTCTATCATGCGCGCTCGGTCTATCAGAAGATTGGTAATACTATCGGTGAATGTCAGGCGCTCAACCGTATGGCCTGGGTCAATTATGAGCATTGTGCTTATAGCCAAGCCAGCGAGTTTGCACGACGATGCGCGGCTTTAGCACAACAGAATGGCGATAAACTTGCCGAAGCAGGTGCACGTCTAATACTAGCTTCTACTGACTATCGTACTGCCCGCTATAGTCGCGCCTTAGAAGGTGCCAATGCGGTACTAGCATTGGCGCAACCGGCTGGAGATCGTATACTGGAGCGTCAGGCAATGGAGTTGTTAGGACTCAGCTCAACAGCAATGGGTCTTTACAATCAGGCGCTTATGTGGCTAGACCAATCGCTAGAGATAGCACGAGAGACAGGCGCACGTCGTGCTGAAGCTTGTCTACTGGTTGGCCTTGGTGAAGTCTATCGCCGACAGGGTAAATACCAAGAAGCAATCGATTACTTTACACAAGCTTATGAGGTTGCGCGGGAATTTCGCTCAGCACGCGAACAGGAGCTAGCATTGCTCAATCTAGGGCTTGTTTATAAGAGTCTTAATTATCATGACCAAGCACTAGGTTATTTACGACAAGCTACTGCGCTCAGTAAGGAGGTCGCTGATCCGATCTTAATTGTTGAGGAGAAAGAGGCGCTAGCAGAATTGCAACTGACCGTTGGTGAAGCTAATGAGGCAATTGCATTAAGCGATCAAGCAATAGAGATCGTGCAAAGGACAGGACTGCGCGCCCATCAGTGGCAACTACTCTACTTACAGGGCCGTATCTACAAAGAGATTAAACAATCACAAAGAGCAATGGAAAAGCTACAAGAGAGTATCAGTATACTTAAAGCAATCTGCACTGATATTAGTGATGAATCATCGCGTAAAACATATCTAAGTGATAAGAATGTTGTATTACAGTTATTGGCACAAATGCGAGGATAACAATGCCGAAAAACGATAGACTGTTAAAAGCCTGCCGGCGTGAACCGGTAGATCGCCCACCCGTCTGGCTGATGCGTCAGGCAGGCCGCTATATGAAAGAATATCGCGACGTACGCGCAAATACTCAGTTTCTCGATCTCTGCAAAAATCCCTTATTAGCAGCAGAAGTGACATTACAACCCTATCGTCGCTTTGGCATGGATGCAGTGATCATCTTCTCAGATATTCTTATTCCTGTTGAAGCAATGGGTATGCATTTGGAACTTTCTGAACGTGGCCCAGTACTACACGAGCCAGTGCGTGATGCAGCTCGATTATCCCGCTTAAGTGTGCCAGATCCTTGGGAAAACACGCCCTTTGTTATGGCTGTGATCAAAGAGGTTAAACGGCTGGTTAAGGATGAGGTACCGGTAATAGGCTTTGCTGGCGCGCCTTGGACACTGGCTAGTTATATGGTTGAGGGTGGCACTTCAAAGAATTTTATTGAACTTAAACGGCTACTCTTCACAGCGCCAGAGTTGCTGCACGAACTACTAGAAAAACTTACTTTAACAATAATAAAGTACCTAGCTGCGCAACTTGCTGCCGGCGCCGATCTAGTGCAACTATTCGATACTTGGGCAGGCGAGTTGTCACGCGATGATTATCGTACCTTTGCCCTTCCCTATCTACAAAAGATCATCAATCATATACACTCGATCAGTGATCGGCCAATAATTCTCTACACTAATGGTTGTGCCGCTATTCTAGAAGATATGCTAGAGACTGGTGCAGACTGTGTAAGCATAGATTGGCGTATAGATATGACAGAAGCACAGCGACGTGTTGCTGGACGCGCTGCTATACAGGGTAATATAGATCCTTGCGCACTACTTGCTCCTAAAGATCAATTACAGAGATTAGTGCATCAAACGATCAGGAAGTTTGGTGATGTGCCCGGTCTGATCGTAAATTTGGGTCATGGGATCTTACCACCGACACCACTCGAAGGAGTGGAAGCATTTGTCGAGGCAGTCAAAAACTATCGCGCAGGTTGATATGCAACAAGAGGAAAGATTAGGTGTAGTTCTCTTCAATCTAGGCGGCCCAGAAACACTTGCTGAGGTGCGCCCTTTCCTCTACAACCTGTTTTGTGATGCAGAGATCATAAAACTACCTTGGCGCGGCCTGCAGAAGCCTTTTGCTTGGCTAATGGCAGCAACACGTGAAAAGAAATCACAAGGCTACTATGCTCAGATCGGCGGCGGTTCACCACTACGCCGTATTACCGAACAACAAGCAAATGCGCTAGCAGCAGAACTACAACAACGTGGAATTGAGGCGCGCGCCTACGTAGCAATGCGCTGTTGGCATCCTACTACTGAAGAGACACTAGAAAAGATCGTAGCAGATAAGATCACTCGTCTAATTGCCCTACCGCTCTACCCACAATTTTCTATATCAACAACACGCTCTAGTCTCAGACATTTTATTAAAATAATCGATCTACATGGTGGCTTACGACAGATACGTCGCCACTACATTACTCGTTGGCATGATCACCCACGCTATATAGAGGCACTGGCAGAGACGATCGAGGCAGCGCGTAATAAATTACCCAACTCCGATCCTCATGCGACTCATCTTGTTTTTAGTGCGCATAGTGTACCATTAAGCTATCTTGAACAAGGTGAGCCATATTTAGATCATACTAAGAGAACTATTGATTTGGTGATGGAACGATTAGGGCGCACACGTCCCTATACACTCTCTTTCCAGAGCAAGATAGGTCCAGTGAAATGGTTGCAACCGGCCAGCGATGAGGTTATTCGACAGCTTGGCAAACAGGGAGCACGACAAGTCCTGGTTGTGCCGGTCAGTTTTGTCTCTGATCATATTGAGACCCTCTACGAATTAGACATCCTTTATAGAAAAGCCGCTCAAGAGGCTGGTATTCAAAATTTCACACGCGCTGCTGCACTCAATGTTAACTCAACATTTATTGGCGCACTGGCAGATCTAGTAGAAGAACAGTTGCAACTTAGAGGCTGTCGAGGAAAAGGTCATCAATTGGTAGGAGGGCGGCAATGACTGAATGGCGTGATGTAATTATAGTCGGAGCCGGTATTACAGGATTGGTAACCGCTTATCAATTGCGCCAGCAAGGTCTCAATATTTCATTGCTCGAACGCGATAAAAATGTTGGTGGTGTGATGCGTAGCGAGCAGCGTAATGGCTTTCTACTTGAGCGTGGACCAAACAGTTTTCTTGCCTCTGCAGAAGCAGTAAATTTGATCAATGAATTGGGGCTTGACACAGAGTTTGTTACGGCGCCGCCTAAATTACCACGTTATATCTTTTATCGTGGCGCATTGCAACCATTGCCTATGAATCCATTGGCATTCCTCTTCTCACCATTGCTAAGTCTTAAGGGTAAACTTCGTATATTTGCTGAGCCATTTATACCTGCGCCACACTCTAATAAGGATGATTCGATTGCTGATTTCTTTCGTCGTCGTCTAGGTAGTGAAACACACGATCGCCTAGTTGCCCCTTTTGTTTCCGGTATCTATGCAGGCAATACAGAGAAATTAAGTATAGCAGCAAGTTTTCCCAAGCTAGCAGAGATGGAAGCAGAATATGGATCTTTGTTATGGGGAGCGATCAGATCGACAAAGTCAGCGGCTAGTAAAAATGAGCAGAAACCAGGTGTGAAGAAACATCTCTCCTCTTTTAGAGATGGACTGGCAACGCTACCATGTACACTTGCTCGCCATTTAGATGATGCACTGTTAATGGCTTGCGTGATTGTAGGTATTACAATAAATCCTCATTCACCACGCTATCAAGTACAGTATCAGCAACTAGACCAATCATACACACTCAGTACTGATACACTGGTGCTGGTAACACCAGCAATGGAGACGGCTCGATTACTTAATGATTCGTTGCCATCATTAGCAGCAGAATTACAAGCTATTGAATATGCCCCTGTGGTACTTGTCTATTTAAGTTTTAATAAACAAGAGCTAGATCAACGGCTCAACGGTTTTGGCTTTCTTGCCCCTCGTAATGAAGGTCTGCGATTGCTTGGTTCAGTCTGGAATTCTAGTATTTTTCCTGGTCGTGCTCCTCAAGGTAAGACATTACTAACCAATTTTATTGGCGGAGCGCATGACCCTGAGGCAATGCAATTGAGTGAAGAGAAACTTATTGAGATTGTCACACGAGAACTACAAATGGCATTACGCACCAGCGCACCAGCAGAGGCGATAGATGTCTACAAAATACCGCGCGCTATCCCTCAATATACGATTGGTCATATAGATCGTGTAGCGCGTATTAATAGATTATTGGCCGAGCAACCAGGACTACATCTGGCTGGCAACTATTTGCGTGGTGTCTCTGTGCCGGATTGTATTAGCCGTGCGGTCGAATTAGCAGCCGAACTGGCTATTAGCACACAGTCGGCGCGTCTACAACCAATCGGATAAGGAAAAGAAAAAAAGGTGATCGAGGAAAAAAATCCCTCCATCACCTCAAGACGAACACTTAACGATTCAGCACATTGACACTGTACAAGATGCTGCATTAATTGTCAAGTTTAGTACCAGATATAGGGCGAGCTAAAGTCATTTGACCGAGGCGCGCATATACGCATAAGCTATCGCCATTTCCAATATTAAGGAGGAGATCGCTGTGAGCGAAAGAATCTATAATTTTAGTGCGGGGCCGGCCGTATTGCCCTTACCAGTGTTAGAGGAGGCACAGCGCGATCTGCTCAGTCTCCCAGGTGTAGGGATGTCAGTGCTAGAGATCAGCCACCGCTCAAAAACTTTTGATGAGATCATTGAAGGAGCAGAGGCAAATATACGTCGCCTACTCAATATCTCGGATAATTATCATGTGCTCTTCCTACAAGGCGGGGCAAGCCTACAATTCTCAATGGTACCAATGAACCTACTTGAGAAAGGTAGTAAAGCCGACTACATAATCACCGGTTCCTGGGCCAAGGCAGCCTTAAAGGAGGCTAAGCGAGTAGGTCAGATCAACATTGCCGCTACTACTGAGGCAGATAATTTCAATCACGTCCCTGCACAATCAGAACTCAAACTAGATCCCGAAGCTAGTTATGTACATTTCACTTCTAACAACACGATACATGGCACAGAATGGTCTTATGATCCAGAGGTAGGCAAGGTACCACTAGTGTGTGATACTTCTTCAGATATGTTGAGTCGCCCTATCAATGTAGATCGCTATGCGCTAATCTATGCAGGGGCACAGAAGAATATGGGGCCGGCGGGCGTAACACTAGTGATTATTCGTAAAGACCTGGTGCGCGAACCACCTGCTGATATGCCTACAATGCTTGCCTATAAGACGCATGCAGATACTAAATCACTCTACAATACACCACCTGTATTTGCCATCTACATTGTTAAATTGGTTACACAATGGCTAGTTAATCTAGGCGGACTAGCAGCAATGCATAAGCTCAATCAAGAGAAGGCCAAACCACTCTATGATGCTATTGATGCTGGTGACTTCTATCGTGGCCATGCCAAAGCAGGCAGTCGTTCATTAATGAATGTTACTTTCCGTCTGCCCAATGAGGATCTAGAAAAACTCTTTGTTAAAGAAGCTACTGTTGCCGGTTTTGATGGTCTAAAAGGTCATCGTTCTGTAGGCGGCCTGCGCGCATCGATCTATAATGCATTTCCTCGTGAAGGTGTTGAAGCGCTGGTCGCATTTATGAAAGAGTTCGAACGAAAACATGGATAGATCTTGAGGTATGGAGAACATCTACACGCAAGACGAACTCTATGAGGATTTTGTACGGCTAGGTGTAATGCCAGGCAGTGCATTGCTACTACATAGCTCGCTTAGCTCTATAGGTTATGTAGTTGGTGGCGCGATATCAGTGATAAATGCGCTGCGACGCTGTTTAGGTAGTGAAGGCACGTTATGTGTACCTACTCATACACCTGAGTTGAGCGATCCAGAGAACTGGCATAATCCACTTGTGCCGCTTAAATATTGGGAGAAGATACGTGAGGGGATACCGCTCTTTGATCCGCAATTAATCTTGCCGGTCTCAGTAGGCATTATCCCCTGCACTATCCTAGGCTATTCTGGAGTAAGACGTAGTAGCCATCCCATTGCCTCAATTGCTGCGCTGGGCAGACATGCCAACTTTATTACCAGCGACCATTCCTTACATGAGCCAGAAGGATGGAGTAGTCCTGTAGGTCGGCTCTATGAACTAGATGGCTGGATACTACTATTGGGGGTCGATAATCGCCGTAACACCTCATTACACCTGGCAGAATCTGCCGCTGATGTGCCTTATATAAAGATGTCTGCTGGCAAACCTAATGATCGTGTTAAGGTACAGGATTCACAAGGTGAGATACGTTTTGTACGGCTTACGCGCAGTGCACAATGTAGTGAAGGCTTTATTCAAGCCGAACCCTACTTGCGCCGCGCTGGCCTGATAACTTATGGCCAGGTGGGAGACGCCCCTTGCCAATTGATGCGTCAACGCCCAGTTGTTGATCTATTTATTCAACTTCTTAAAGATGATCCCACGCTATTGCTCTGTGATGATGCAAACTGTCGTCAATGTGCGACATTTCATCAACAGTTAGAATCTTAACTAGTCCTGTGTAGCTTGGGAAAGATAGTTATAAAAAGGATTACTGCCAGTAGTGCGCAAATGGCGCCATAATAGAAAGTCGCAGCACTGCCCCAATATTCCCATAATAGTCCACCGATCAGGCTAGCTAACAATCGACTGAACCCGAGCGCCGCGGAAAATATTCCTATTGCGGTAGCACGCAACTCAGTAGAAGTGGTATCAACCGCAAGCGCCTTACTGACACCATCTGTTAAAGCTGGATAAAAACCATAGATGGTAAATAACACCCAGATCCAGCTAGAGACTTGCACGATGGCAAAACCAAAATAAGCGAGTGAGAAGAGTAAGAAACCAAGAATCAGAACATTCTTGCGCCCCAAACGATCCGAGACAACACCAGCAGGATAAGAACCCAGCGAGTAGACAGCATTATAGAGCATATAACAGAAGAGAGTTCTGGTAACATCCATACCCGTATCACTAGCCTTCAAAAGTAGAAATGTATTGCTAGAGTTGCCAATATTGAAGACTGTATTGATAGCAAGAAAGATCCAAAATTCACGGCTTAATCCTGCAATCGAGAATTGGCGTGGAGTAGAAGTAACAGAATGTTTCTCGGGTACCAAGAAAAAGAGTAAGAAAGCAGCAATGGCCGGAGTTACAGTAAGAAGTAGTACTGTACGTATATGGAATCCCAATGTATAAAAGAGCAGTAGCGCAAAGGCAGGCCCTAGTACAGCGCCTGCGCTATCCATCATACGCTCAAAGCCAAAAATACGGCCTCGTGTTGCTGGTGTAGCAACATCGGCCAACAATGCATCTTTGGGCGCAGAACGTACTCCCTTGCCAAAACGGTCGATAAACCGACCTGAGAGCACCAATGGCCATCCTACTGCCAGCGCAACCAGCGGTTTAGCAAGCACGGTTGTACCATAGCCAAAAATTGCCAGCCATTTTCGGCTTTTAAATCGATCGGAGATCCAACCTGAAAGACCTGTTATCATACTGGCGGTGCCTTCGGCGACTCCTTCAATGAGACCAAGCACACTGGGTGGCGCACCCAATATTGTGCTAATAAAAAGTGGTAGTAATGGATAGGCTATCTCTGTACTCACATCGGAAAAGAAACTGACCAATCCAATCACTATTGCTGTGGCGGGAAGCTTGGTCTGGCGGCTTGCCGCAGTTTCACGCAATTCTTTCAACTGCTCTTCTCCCATTACACTATCTTATTTATAGTAAATAGTTTTCAGCTTAGTATAGGGGTGCTGGCAGGCTAACAAAAGTTAAACCCGGAAGTTTTTTCAAAAAATTTTTTCTCCTTAGAATACAAATAAACCCCAAATCCGTTAATAAGTATATAGGAAGAATACTGTATAGTCTTATTGCTGCGCGGTAAGTGTGCCAAAAATGGCAGTCCTAAGCGATTGCCATTTCTGGCATGACTGCCATTATTGGCAATATCTATATACCAGTTCTTACTAGACAGCCATTGTTGTAGACAGTTAAACTCTCATAACGCTTTGAAACAATGGCCATTATGATAACGGAAAGAGTCGGCGGCGGGATCTTATCGACCTGGCACGATTTTTTCTAGGTAATGTTATGCGTAATTGCCAATACCAAATAATTAACGGGAAAGCCAGGAAAGGAATTCAGGTATGTTTCGTGTGCTTGAGAAGATGCGTACCGTCGTATCAATAGATCTATGTGACGATGACACCACCAAAGCCGTGTTAGTCTCCAGTAATGGAGAACGATTTTTAGTGGAAGAATGGGATTTCTATTCAGAACAGAACAGTGGTAGCACAGATTTCTTACAAGGTTATAAACCAGAAGCGGCGACTGTAATACTAGGGGATGCTCATACTCTCTGCTTTGCCGTACCTGAATTGAGTGGCTATAACCTGGAATTAGAGAAGCGTAAGCGTGGTGTTACAGTTGAGACCCAATATGCCGATTACCTTAACATCTCTCGTAGCGCTATCCTTGCTGCCATTCATCGTGAAACTGCTAATGAGATCCTCAAGAGTGTGAAAGATACTTTTCCTGCTATCAATCAGTTCTCTATTAGCCAGTCTATGGTTGCACTGCTCTACATCTACCTGCGTAGCTATCGACCACAAGCAGAAATACGTACGGCACTCTTACATATTACTGGACAATTGGTATCGTTGTTAGTAGTACAGACAGAAATGCCTGTCTGGCAAGGCTCGATTGAGATTAAAGCTGGTGATAAAGAGACTAACTACTCAGAAATCTGTGCCTTACTACAATCGGCCAATGAGAAATTGAGTCAAACCAATTACGATCTATTACTGCTAGCAGGAGATTGCGACGAGGCTGATGTCAAGGCGATGCGCAGCTTTGCCACTCAGGTAGAACTGTTGCAACCTTATCGCAATGGTGCGTTTGAGATTGGACGTATCTCTGGTTTCAAGCGTAAAGAGACTCAGCAACATGGCCATCGTCTTGCCGTTGCGCTAGGTGGCGCTGGCCTGATCTTGGAAAGCGTCGGTCTTAACCTTGCTGATACGGACCTGGAACTGCAACGTGAATTGCCGCTGGAACGAATAATTCGTAAAGAGCAGACCCCTGTTAGTAAGGTACTAGATATTTCTCGTCTCAGTGTTAGTAAGACGCTTTCGTTCCTCTTTCTGCAACGTAAGATTATCGCGATCAGTCTGCTTGCTGCCCTTACCCTGGCTGGCTACCGTTTTCTACAACTATCCTCAGAGAAATCTGATCTTGCTCTACAGTTGTCCAAAGAGCAGGCACGCGCTGCCACTCTCAGCGATATACGCGCTAAACACGACGAGTATAAGGATAAGATCTCTTCCATTAATGCTAGGGTCGTGGCAATCAGTGATATTCGTAAGAGTCAACTAACCGTCAGAACCGTGCTTGACCAGTTAGATCAACGTATACCCAAGGGTTTAGTCTTTACTGAACTAGATATTCAAGAGACCAATCTGACATTAAAAGGTTATGCTCCAGAACGCCCTGCTGCAATCGCACTTGCCAACCGTTTAGGTCAGAGCGTGGGTATATTTGCTGATGTCGTACCAATCTATGACGATAAGACAAATGTCGGTAACTATACCATCAGTTGCAAGTATATCGGTGCAATTCCCCCCAATGACGTGCCGCTACCTGCACAGCAGCAACCAGCCAAGCAGTAATCAGGCAGTAACCAAGGAGTAACTTAATGAACAAGCAGCAGTCTACTAAACCAAACAAAGCCTTACGTGTGATCTCCAGTATCTTGCTTGCTCTCACACTATTGTGGGGATGCCAAGAGGCTGCCGACTACTACTACTTTCAGTCTCAATATGCAGAGATTGCTAAAGTAAGGGAAAGGCTGGCACAGCTACAGTATCTCAATGATGAGAACGAGCGTATTAAAGCCAACTCAGAACAACTAGAGCGCGCTTTTGCCGAAGCAGAAGAGCGATATCGTGCTCTCAGACCTCTACTGCCACCAGAGGCAGAACTACCTAAAGTGCTTGATTGGATGGCTAATCAAGCCACACAAAGGAATCTTAAACTAGAGCACTTCTCACAAGGGACTCAAATCAAACAACAAGGCGCAATGAGCGAAATCCCCATTCAGGTTGAAGTGCTCGGTTATTATGACGGGGTGATGCGTTTTATCGATGACTTTTCCCGTTTTGAAAGAATACTACGAGTACGTGGAGTAAGAATGGTGCAACAGGAAGGGCAATCCGATTACACCACGGTACGCGCCAACATCAGCTTTTCCGCTTACGTAAGCAAAAACAGTCTTACCAGCACGAAATCGCAGGAGAACTAGCTATGGCTCTATTTGATAAGTTTCGACGTATACCAGCATCACCACCGAAAGCGGCTGAGAGCAATCCCAAGTACACTTCTGCGCTAAGGCGTGAAGTGCCACCGCCGCCACCTGCAGCGCCTCAGCCTCAATTCGAGTTGGATGCTTATGATGACACATTAGCAATCCCCAGCTATCCCCCGGAAGCCTCCAGCCAGTTGCTGGTGCAAGACAGCGATGATATTGATAACGAGTTCTTCTTT
>JBFLVQ010000294.1:0-10932 GCA_040758525.1 Acidobacteriota bacterium | reverse complement strand
GTTGATATGAAGAGCTTTCTTTACCTTAATGGCACAATTCTCGATTTCAAAGATGAGGGCGGCTTGATGGGCAGAGGTTTCGTATTTAACAATCCAAACTCGGCAGGAGCTTGTGGTTGCGGCGAGTCCTTTACGGTTTAGGCGCTTGCAAAGCGGTGCCACCTAGGCGCCGCAAGTCTGCTTCCCTGCCGATTTGTGACCTCTTTCTACGAGTCTGGAAATCGTTGCCAAGATTACTTCCCCACTGAGCTTTTAGTTAAGATTGTTTTGGGGAAGTGTTTTTAAACCTGCCTTGAGTTTAAAAACATCCTATGTAAGCAGTATTTGTATATTAAAACCATTTAGAAGGGAGCAGCGCCATGAGTGAACATGTTCAAGCCGTAGATAAGCACACTTGTTGGCATTGTGGCGCAGCAGCAGTGAGTCACTTCTGTCCTAGCTGTGGGCGTATTCAGCCAGTTATGCCAAGCATGGACTATTTCAGTTTCTTCCAATTGCCAAGACGACTCAATATTGATAGTACGGTATTAGAACGACAGTTTTATGATTTGAGCCGTCAATTCCATCCTGATTACTTCTGTCAGGCAAGCGAGCCAGAGCGTGAATTTAGTATGGACCGTACTGCGTTACTCAATGATGCTTACCGAACATTGAAAGATCCTCTACGACGTGCTAACTACCTGCTTGAACTGATGGGTATGCGTGCAACAGAGCGTAAAAGCAAGACACCGCCAGATCTACTGGCAGAAGTATTTGAGCTCAATGAAGAGATGGAAGAGTTGCGCGCGGCCAAGCGTGCACAAGCACGTGAGGAGGTAGCACAACTAAGGCGTCGCATAATAGAGATGCAGACTCGCCTTAACAAACGTGCTGCAATGTTGCACCAACAATTGCAAGAGAATTTCATGCACTGGGATGCGATTGCTGATACCGCCATTGCTGCCGAGCAGCAAGCTGTATTGGATCAGATCAGCGAGGTGCTTGCGCATATGTCATATATCAATAACCTGATCGATAGTATTGAAGAGGAATTGTAAGCAAGCTTTCACTATCCTGTCTCTTTGAGGGAAATATTATTTATGTCGAGAGTAGTAGGAATAGATCTGGGTACAACCAATAGCCTGATTGCCTATATAGATGATGGTGGCAATCCACAAGTGATCCCTGATAAAGAAGGGCGTAAGATGCTGCCTTCTATTGTGCATTATAGCGAGAAGGAAGGTTTACTGGTTGGAGAAAGCGCACGCGCGCGTCTTATTAATAACCCAGAGGATACAATATATTCAGTCAAGCGTTTTATGGGGAAGGGAATAGCTGATGTTAAGAAGGATCTTACGATACTTCACTTCCGTATTGCACCAGGCAGCGAGCAGGTGATACGTTTTCAGCTCGGCAACAAAGAGTTTACTTCTCCAGAAATATCATCCTTTATTTTACGAGAGCTAAAGCGGCAGGCGGAAGAGTTCTTTGGTATTGAGATCAAAGGTGCAGTGATTACTGTGCCAGCCTATTTTAATGATGCTCAACGCCAAGCCACTAAAGATGCTGGTCGTATTGCTGGTCTAGAAGTGTTGCGTATCCTCAATGAACCTACTGCTGCTAGTCTTGCCTATGGCCTAGACAAACAGGCAGAAGGTATTGTTGCAGTTTATGATTTGGGTGGCGGCACTTTTGATATCTCCATTCTTAAGTTGCATGAAGGTATCTTTGAAGTTCTTGCTACTAATGGCGATACTCATCTAGGTGGAGATGACTTCGATCACCGACTGATGCAGGTCTTTATGGGTGAGATTAAGGAGCGTTTTGGTGTCCGTCTGGAGGGGAATGCCGAGGCGATTCAGACTATACGCCATTTTGCGATAGAACTTAAACATAGGCTCTCAGAACAGCAGCAGGCTGCTATTGAGGTTGATCTAGGCGAGTATGGTAAATATTATCGTGAATTTACTCGCGCTGAATTTGAGAATTTGATTGCTGAGTTGGTGGAGCGTACCGTAGCGCCCTGTAAACAAGCGTTAAAAGATGCTGGTTTGAAGCCTGAAGATATCAATGAAGTAGTATTAGTAGGTGGTTCAACACGTGTACCATTAGTACGTCAGCGGGTTGAAGAGGTATTTAGACATAAACCACACACAGAACTGAATCCTGATGAGGTCGTAGCACTAGGCGCCGCTCTACAGGCCGATATTATGACAGGTCGGCGCAAAGATATGTTGCTGCTTGATGTCACACCGCTTTCGCTTGGCATTGAGACAATGGGCGGAGTTATGACTAAGATCATTCACCGTAATTCCACCATTCCTGCTAGCGCAAGCGAGATGTTTACTACCTATACGGATGGGCAGACAGGTGTGGAAATACATGTCTTGCAGGGTGAACGTGAACTGGTGAAGGACTGTCGATCCTTAGCACGTTTCACCCTTAAGGTGCCACCGCTGCCTGCTGGTATGGTGCGTGTAGAAGTAAAGTTCCTTATTGATGCCAATGGTATTCTAAATGTTACAGCAAGGGATGTGCGTACAGATAAGGAACATTCGATCGATATCAAGCCTTCTTATGGCCTCACAGATGAGCAGGTCGAACAGATGCTAATGGATTCGATCGAATTTGCTGAAGAGGATGTTAACCTACGACTACTCATTGAAGCACGTAACGAGGCTGATGCAGTATTGCGTGCCACTGCCAAGGCACTGGAGAATGAGGCTGCTCAACACCTTTCTCAAGGGGAACGACAAGCTATCGAGGTGGCTGTCGAGACGTTGAAGGCTGCTACTGAGGGCAACAAACATCGTCCTATTCGTGAGAGCCTCAATATCCTTAATCAGACAACCCATAGACTCGCTGAAATTATTATGGATAACGCTGTGCAGACTGCATTGAAGGACAAGAAATTGACTGAGGTGTGAATTATGTCAGAGGCAGCAATTTTGACAGAAAAGGATAAAGATACTGAGGAGAATGCCCCCCGCGTTACCTTTCTGCCTGCGAATGTGACTTGCAAGGCGGCAATTGGCCAGTCGATTCTTGATATCGCACTTGAGAACAACATCCCCCTTGATCATGCCTGTGGTGGCGTGTGTGCCTGTTCTACCTGTCACGTTATTGTCAAAAAGGGGATGGAGCTGCTTACGGAAATGGAGGACGATGAGGCTGATCAGTTGGAAGAAGCACCTGGCATTACGCTTTCTTCTCGTCTAGGCTGTCAGGCAGAACTTACTCGCGAGGGCGATGTCGTCGTTGAGATTCCAGATTGGAACCGTAACTTCGCACGGGAAGGCGAATAAAATGAAGTGGACTGATGTAGAAGATATTGCTATTGGATTGCAAGAGAAATACCCCCAGATAGATCCGCTCACAGTACGTTTTACGGATCTACATAAATGGGTAATGGAATTAGCGGGCTTCGATGATGATCCTATGAATTCCAATGAAAAGAAGCTAGAAGCGATCCAGATGGCTTGGTACGAAGAGTATCAAGAAGCTAATGAATAGCTGCTATTCTAAGTCTGCAAAGTACAATTGGCGGTGCGCAATTGTGCGGCTGGGCTAGGTCGTATGGCAAGGACACGCACTTGTACACCAGTTGGTGGCGCCAAGGTAATTCCCTGACGCCTTGGCTTGAAGCTTTGATTGGGGAGTAGCTCCATCTCAATACGAGGTAGGATGCTGGCAACTAGTATCTTCATCTCAAATTGCGCAAAGTCCATACCAATACAACGGCGTGGTCCACCCCCGAAAGGGAACCAGCCATAGGGGTGATTAGCTTCTCCAAGAAAATGTTCAGGGCGAAATTGGGATGGCTCAGCATAGAGTGCTGCCGATTGATGTACAAGTAGATTGCAAGGTGCTACTAGTGTACCAATGGGCAATTGGTAACCTTTAATCTCTATCGGCTCGATAACTTTGCGTCCGACAATAGGGAAGAGGTTATTGAGACGCATACTCTCTTTTATTGTCGCATCTAAATAGACTAGTTTAGGCAACAGATCTGCAGTGATAGGACGATCACCCACTACTGTGTGATGCTCAGCAACAAGTTTTTCAATTACCGTAGGGGTACGTAGCAATGTGGCAAAGAGCCAAGTGAGTGAAATGGCGGTTGTCTCATGGCCGGCAAAGAGCAGGGTAAGAGATTGGTCACGTATCTCCTCGGCAGTCATTGACTCACCCTCTTCATCGCGTGCGAGCAGCAGCATATCAAGGACATCTTCTGGTTCAGGATGTGGATTGGCGCGTCGTCGGGCAATCTCTTCGAAAAGCAGTTTATTGAGACGCGCACGCCAATATAGGAAACGTCCCCAAGGGCTCCAACGGCCTAGATCAACACGCAAAAAAGACATAAAAGTATACAGCGTGGGGATGTGCAGAAAACCGCGCACCATTTCGATGATCTCAGGGGTACGGCGACTCATCTCTTTACCAAACACGCTTTCAATAATCACACGTAAGGTAATGGCTTGCATCTGATCCCGCAGCCTTAGTACTTCCCCGACCCGCCATTGATCTATGGCTGTGTAGGCACACTCGCGCATTACATCACCAAACATACGCATACGCTCGCCATGGAAAGCTGGTAGTATCAAGCGCCGTTGCCGATTATGCTTACTACCATCAATCAACAATAGTGAGTTCTCACCAAGAAAAGGCTCAAGAAAGCGATTTGTTTCACCAGCCTGGAACTTCTTTGCTAGACGTGTAAAGACATCTTTCACCGCTTCTGGATCAGCAAGAAAAACGGTCGGCTGACCTTGCAAGATAGTTTTGCTATCGCGATAGAGCTTTATGGTGAAGATATCCCCATAGCGCTGATAGCAGGTTTGCATCAGCTCGTAGGGATGCTTAATCAGCCTGTAGGTGGCGATAAAAGGTGGTAGCAGTGGCCCTGGCGGTAGCAAACTCATCTTAGCTCCATAATAGAGTATTTAACAGACTAACTGGGACGGCGACGACAGCGATAGTCACACAACACACGATGAATCTGGTTAGGAAGCACGCCCAAGGTTTTAGCTAAGGTGTTATGTAATGAGTGTTCAGGTGGTGTTGGTTGTTCCAGGTAGCGATGGTATTCCATTATGATCTGATCAACTTTTTCTTGTGGCGGTGGTGAGACTCGCGCCACCTTTGTGTCATCGTGTAACTGATCTAACCAACGCGCTACCTGATCAGCAGTGGCAAACCCTACCCGCGAAGAGATAACTTTAGGCAGATCAACAAATTTATAATTGCCATTCTCGATAACACGCCAATACTCTTTCTCTATAGTAAAGAGTTGAATGCGGTTGAGCTGGCCCATAATCTCATTGGACCATTCGCGTACCGCTAGCACAACTTCACGCTGTGGCAGATTCAGTTCTCGCGCTATTACGCTACGTCGCCCTTCTTGAGGGCGTATGTTCTCTCGTATTAACTTTAAGTAGCGCTCAATAACCTGTTGACGTTCAGCCTCAAGAAGATTGCAGGTCTCTTTGGGAGCTGCTTGTTGTCTTAGTTGACTCACCACCTCAGCAACGAGCTTCACTTTTACCCATAGTTCTTGTGAGATCTGCGCATGCAACTTTTTCAGAGGATCACCTGAGCCTTTTAGAGATTGGTAAGTGGCCTCAATTTTAGCACGCAGATCTGGGGTTAATTCGGTAATCTTGGGCAGGCGCAGATTACGACGAGGGGCAGGGGAGCTAGCTGGTCGTGGTTTGCTAGGCGCTTTTGCTACTGGTGCAGTTGAATGGGCGCGCGGTGCTTGTGGACGAGTTGGCGTGGTTGTTATTGTACGCGATGGTTGGGGGCGTGGCTCAGGCTTCTTACGGGCACATTTCGGGCAATAGCTTGCTTTCCGATCAGAAGCAAAGAAAGTAGCATTGCAACTAGCACAAGAACGCCGAAATTTCATCGATGACATAAAAAATACCTGTTATTTGGTTTAAGAGCTAGTGTAGGTTGTTATTTGGATAACCATTCCTGGATCAATTTAAGTGCATATTTAACTTGTCCCTCAATCTCTTCGATAGCTTCACGACGCTGTTCCAAATCGCGCTCACTTTCGCACTCTTCCAACAAGGTATCCAATATTTTTGCGGCATCGCTGAGGCGTTCACTAGCTGCTCGCAGTGCTCGCTGCTTCTTCATCTGTCTCCCCCAAATATTCAGATCGCGGTGTTTGCAAATGCCGCCGAGGTTCTATTTTACTCATTTACCTTATACGAATCCAGCAATCCGGGCCGCTCTAGCTCGAAGAGCACTTGCGCACTATGGATTGGCAAGGCTAACATATTTCTAATACCCCCTCGTCAGTCCACTGGTGAGGCAATAATAAGATATGATGTAGGTCAGCCAAGGCGCTATTTTCAGGCCTATTCTAGCGACAGTTAGTATCTTAGTTTGGTGCAAGCAGCCTAAGCTGTCAGTAGCTGTAGTGTCCTGACAGTGCGATGTGGAGGAATCGTGAAATCGACTATACTTGTTGCTGATGACGACGCGACCTTCGTTGATGCGCTTACAATGATTCTAAGTGTGGAAGGTTATCGCGTAGTGAGTGCTTCCAACGGTCGCAAAGCGTTGGAACAGATTAATCTCAACCCACCAGATCTGGTTCTGCTTGATATTACCATGCCCGATATGTCAGGCTGGGAGATCTGTCAAAAGATCAAAGACTCTAAACAGACAGCATTAATTCCGGTGCTAATCATCTCCGGAAAAGATGAGATTAAAGACAAGCTGATGGGTATACAGGTAGGTGCCGACGACTATCTAACCAAGCCGCTTGATACGGAAGCACTGCTTGAGCGTATTGAGGAGCACTTACGTTCACGCCAAGAGTTTGTTGAAACGACCTCAACTCAACCACTCAAGCCTGAGCGTACGTTGCTATATGATCCAATCACAGGACTAGCAACTGTGCCGGTGGTCTTAGAGAAGTTACGCACTGCCCTTGAGGAGGGTTGTGAGATAGGAATCTTTTATGTAGATCTGTTGGAGCAATACAGTGATCTAGAGCTAATACAGGGTTGGGAGTTCATCGATCGACTCTTGCGTACAATGACACAGGCCGCCAGCGACTTCTGCTTGCGTAATGTCGCTATGTTACGACCTATCGTAGCTGCCAGCCGTATTGGCAGCACCAGTTTCTATGTCTTCTTGCGTGCTGCGCGTGGACAACATCTCTCGCTTGCCGAATTGGATGATCTGGTGATGCGGTTCAAGCTGCATCTACGTAGTGCTATAGAACGTAAGATCACACGACAGCTCTCCAGCCAGGTAGCCTTCTTTGTTGGTTACTCAATGGTAAGCCTAGATCCGCTAATCCGATTCGAACGTCAGATCTATCGTGGTATGAAACATGCCGTATTAGCGGCTGGTTCAGAAGAAGAACAGCGTCGCCGTGTACTAAATGCCCGTTTGCGTGAGATCATACGTCGTGGTGAGATACGCACCCATTATCAACCAATTGTTAAGCTTGACACCGGCGCTGTGCATGGCTATGAGGCGCTCAGCCGTGGGCCTCTCGATTCACCCTTCTCCAATCCTGAGATTATGTTTGCTTTTGCTCGTGAATCTGAATTGACTTGGGCGCTTGAGCAACTTTGTCTTAAGCTGAGCTGTTCAGCTTTGCCTAAGATCGATGGTGATAAGAAGCTGTTTATTAATATGGAAGCAAACGTACTGGGTACCAAGACCTTCTCAAGTGCGCAGTTACTCGACTTCTTTCCTAACTGTACCAACAAAGTAGTGCTAGAGATCACAGAACGCAAGGCGATCGAAGATTTTGATTCGTTCCATCGTACTGCGCGAGAACTACATGCGCTCGGCTTCCAGATTGCGATTGATGATGTTGGCGCTGGTTATGCCTCGCTACAGGCGATTGCTGAGATACAACCTGACTATATGAAGATCGCAGGACCGATTCTACATGGTTTGGACAATGAATCGATCAAGCGTAACCTAGTATCTATGCTTTGTGATCTAAGTCGTAAAATTGGTGCCGGCCTGATTGCTGAGAATATAGAGAATCAGCGTGAGTATGACTGCTGTCGAGAATTGGGCATCCCTTATGGACAGGGCTTCTTCTTAGGTCGTCCTAACCCAGATATCGGGCTTTAAAATTTATCCTGCTCATATTAGATTATTATTCTAACTAATTGAGAGAGGTTATGAAAATATGAGCAGCTTTTTTCGCGACCTAGATCAGAAGGACCTGGTCGATACAGCAAAGCAACTGCACAAGCTAGGTGTACGGCGCGAATGGCAGGAACTAGACCAATATACTAAGGAGACCACAGTAACCTATTTAAGGGAGACTCGGCCCGAAATTTTCCACTACCGGGGCGAGTATATGGATGCCGAGACCTGCTATTTTATTCCTACATTGGAGGACGCGCTCGCCTTTCTATTACAGCGCAACTTTGTCCCTGTGATGGAATATTATGTTAAAGGCAAATGGCGACTTACTTGGACCGTAGGGGGTTTTGCAGAAGGGCTGACACCCCGTATTGCTGCCCTACGTGCCATGGAAGAGTTGATACGTAGGGAAAGAGAAGAGCAAAAGAAGGAAGAGTAGATCTGTAGATCTATTGCTAACTATGCCAGAGAAGTGTGCAACGTGACTTGCTGTTAGACGTGCCTTCCCTTATAATTTCCCAGCTGCCAAAAGTAATACGGAAAGGTGGCCGAGCGGTTTAAGGCGATGGTCTTGAAAACCATTGTAGATGTAAGTCTACCGTGGGTTCGAATCCCACCCTTTCCGTCCTCTCATTCTTCCTTGCTTGTCAAGAGCCAGCACTGTTTATGGCTACCATTAGTGAGTTGATCAATATTGGCGCCGCCCAATTGACAGCGGTGGGTGTATCAGATGCACGCTTGACGGCAGCATTACTGCTTGCTCAAGTGTTAGGTTGTGATCGCACCTACCTGTTGATCCATGCATATGATGAGATTGCTGCCTATGCACAGGCTAATTATCAACAGCTTTTAATGCGTCGTGCTAGCGGCGAGCCACTACAATATATACGTGGCTATCAAGAGTTCTATGGTCGAGATTTTCTTATCACTCCAGCAGTACTGATCCCACGGCCTGAGACAGAACTGATTATTGAAACGGTATTGAAACTTACTAATACCATCTCAGCTACTGCACCACGTATTCTAGATATTGGCACTGGTTCTGGTTGCATTGCGGTAACACTAGCAGCAGAGTTGCCGACTGCCTCTGTCTATGCACTCGATATCTCTTATGAAGCAATTCAGGTAGCAAAGATGAATGCCTTACGTCTAGGTGTTGCAGCTCGTCTACACTGGTTAATAAGCGATCTATGCGCTGCTCTTAATGATCGATTGCCTAGCAAAGCTAAGTTCGATTTCTGTTGTGCTAATCCTCCTTATGTTGCCATTGAGGATCAAAATACACTGGCTCGCGAGGTACGTGATTACGAACCACAACAGGCACTGTTTGCTTCAGAGCGTGGTCTTAGCATCATCAAAAGACTCTTTAAGGAGTCTCTACCATACTTACGTGCAGGCGGCTACCTAATATGCGAAATAGGTTTTGGTCAAGAAGAGAAGCTGCTTGCCGAGATTGATAGAGATATTTGGCAACCTCAAGAGACAGTCAAGGATCTACAAGGAATCCCACGCACGTTGGTGCTAAAACGCTCTTGAAGAGTATATCTATCAACCGATGAATTTATATCCAGCTCTATGAACAGTGATGATATAGAGTGGATTGCTAGGATCATCCTCGATCTTTTGTCGTAGTTTAGCAATATGCATATCGACTGTACGAGTTAAAGGAAAACTATCATAGCCCCATACAGCATTGAGCAATTGCTCACGAGTTACTACCTCACCACGATGTGCGATCAGGAACTTCATCAGTTTTAATTCTCGCGAGGAGATCTCAAGCGATCTATTACCTTTAGTTATTTGAAACTTTTTAAAATCTACTGTGACATCGCCAAACTGATAAATCTGCGTGTTTTCAATCTCCTCAGCAGGTTTTGCCGTACGTCGCAGTAACGCCTCAACGCGCGCAATCAGTTCCAAAAAGCTGAATGGTTTGGTGACATAGTCATCAGCGCCGATCTTAAGACCAAGCACTTTATCGATCTCCTGACCACGTGCCGTTAGCATTATTATTGGAGTGTTGTTGCCACCATTCCTGAGCTGTTTGCAAACATCAAAGCCACTTAGTTTAGGTAACATCACATCAAGAATGATGAGATGTGGATCGGTCTCAAATACCAAGCGCAAAGCATCATCACCATCTTGAGCTAACTGTACTGAGTAACCTTGATATTTAAAGCCATCCTTTAATGCAACAGCCATTGTTGGATCATCTTCTACGATAAGCACTCTCCACATAATCTTAGACCCTTGTACTAGTATTCAAATTATCTGCTATAGGTAGGTGAATGGTGAAGGTGCTGCCTTTACCAGGTGTACTTGTCACTGTCACCTTGCCCTTATGGGCTTCGACAATATGTTTAACTATCGAGAGGCCTAAGCCACTCCCCTTCACGTCATGCACCAACCCGGTACTGACTCGGTAGAACTTTTCGAAGATCTTGGTATGATCATTACGTGGGATACCTATGCCATAATCAATCACCGAAATAGTAATATATTGATCCTGGCAGCCTAATCGTACTCTGATCTCTTTGCACGAGCCCGAGTATTTAATAGCATTATCGATTAGGTTCATAAATGCTTGCACAATTGTATCAGAATCAATAGAGATTGCTGGTAAAGCCTCCTCAGGCATCTCTAAAGTAATGGTAAATCCCCGCTGTTTCTGGATTATTTCGAATGTCTTGAGCGATTCCTTAATAAGTTCGACAATATTAGCTTTCTCAAAATTGAAGGTCTTACGACCTGATCCTATACGAGAAAAATCTAGTATATTATTGATCAGTTGGGTTAAGCGTCGGCTCTCAGCTTCAATAT
>JBFLVQ010000293.1:0-10948 GCA_040758525.1 Acidobacteriota bacterium | reverse complement strand
CAGCCGTTACCTATAGGAGTGGCAGGTGAATTACATATAGGTGGTATCAATCTGGCACGTGGCTATTGGAATCGACCTGAGTTAACCGCAGAGAGATTCATCTCGAATCCATTCAGCTCAATACCAGGGATGCGTCTTTACAAAACAGGAGATTGGGCTAGGTACTTACCGGATGGCAATATTGAATTTTTGGGACGTATTGACCATCAAGTGAAGATACGGGGTTTCCGAATAGAGCTTGGAGAGATCGAGATAATACTTAGTCAACACTCTGCTGTACAAGAGGCTGTTGTCATAGTTCGTGAAGATAGATCTGGTGATAAGCGTCTAGTGGCTTATGTTGTTACTAACCAGAACCATTCGCAGTTGACTATGGAGTTGAGTAACTTCCTTAAAATGAAGCTTCCCGATTACATGATACCGTCAGCTTTTGTTGTGCTGGCAGCCTTACCGCTTACACCGAGTGGTAAAGTAAACAGACGAGCATTACCGATACCTGAAGTAATAAGACCAGAGTTAAGAGAGAATTTTATTGCTGCCCGTAATCCCATTGAGGAGATGATTGCAGCAATCTGGGCTAGAGTGCTTGGGCTTGAGAATATAGGTATAAATGATAATTTTTTTGAACTGGGTGGGCATTCGTTATTAGCTACTCAAATCATCTCTCGTGTTAGAGAAGCATTCAATTTAGAGATACCACTGCGTAGCCTCTTTGAATCGCCCACTGTAGCGGGTTTAGCAAAGAGAGTAGAACAATCACTAGGCAGGGAACAGAACCAGTGGACAATTCCAATACCTATTATCTCACGAACAGGAGAGTTGCCACTATCATTTGCTCAACAGAGGCTTTGGTTCTTTAGTCAACTAGAGTCAAACAATTCCTTTTATAACTTGCCTGGAGTGCTGCGATTGATCGGTTTGCTTAATGTAGCGGCACTACAAGAGAGTATCAATGAGATAGTGCGACGTCATGAATCTCTGCGTACCAGTTTCCAAACTATCAATGGGCGACCTGTTCAAGTCATTGCACCAACAATGGATTTAACTCTTGAAGTTATCGATCTAACAGAATCGTCGGAAGCAGAACAAGAAGTATTAAGATTGGCTAGTGATGAAGCCCAATCTGGTTTTGATCTATCACAAAGTCCACTATTGCGGGTCAAGTTATTACGGTTAGACAAGGAGAAACATGCTCTACTATTTACAATGCATCACATCATCTCAGATGGTTGGTCAATAGCAATACTGACTAGAGAGATAAGTTTACTCTATCAAGCATATATACACGGTCAACTATCCCCATTGCCAGCACTACCTATTCAATATGCAGACTATGCCTATTGGCAACGAGAATGGCTGCAAGGTGAAGTGTTGGAGAATCAGCTTGGATACTGGCGTAAACAGTTAGCCGACATTAGCACACTACAGTTATCGACAGATCATCCACGTCCACCGATTCAAAGCTATCGAGGTGATTATCAACAAGTACGATTAAGTAGGAGTATGACAGCCGCGCTTGATGCACTGAGTCGGCAAGCAGGAACAACTCTGTTTATGACACTGCTGGCTGCATTTAACTGCCTCCTATATCGCTACAGTGGACAAAAGGATATTGCAATAGGCACACCCATTGCTAATCGCAACCGAGCAGAGATAGAAGAGTTGATCGGATTCTTTGTTAACACACTGGTGCTGCGTACACAAGTGAGTGGAGATATTACATTTCTATCATTACTCAAACGAGTGAGAGAAGTAGCACTAGCAGCATATGCCAATCAGGATCTGCCCTTCGAGAAGTTAGTAGAAGAGTTGCAGCCAACTCGTGATATGAGTCGTAGTCCATTATTTCAAGTGATGATGGCACTACAGAACACACCAATGGTCAGCTTGGCATTAACTGATCTGATAATAGAGCCATATGAGGTAGAGGTTAGTGTAACAAAATTTGATTTGACACTAACAATGGCAGAAACAACAGAAGGGTTGACAGGGATAGTTGGGTATAACACAGACCTTTATGAATCAATAACAATAAGCAGGATGATAGCACACTTTGAGAACCTGCTTACTGCTGCACTAGATAATCCTCAACAAACCATTTCATCACTGCCATTGCTGAGTGAGACAGAACGACATCAGTTATTAGTAGAATGGAACAATACTACTGTCGAGTATCCATATAACAAGTGCATACATCAGCTATTTGAAGAACAAGTAGCACAAACACCATTAGCGATTGCAGTAGTGTATGAACAAGAACAACTCAGCTATCAAGAGATAAATCGTAGAGCCAATCAGCTAGCACACTACTTGATAAGCTTAGGAGTAGGGCCAGAAGTATTAGTAGGGATCTGTCTGGAGCGTTCCATAGAGATGGTAGTAGCAATAATGGGTGTACTCAAGGCAGGAGGAGCTTACTTACCGATTGACCCTAGTTATCCATTAGAACGCATTACTTACATACTAGAGAATGCTCGTGTACTATTGGTATTGACCAGGTTGCGACGAGCCGATGAATTATCTAAAAATTTAGCAGAGATAGTATGTTTAGATAGTGAATGGAGTATTATTAGTGCAGAGAGTGATACTAACCCAATAACCAATGTGAATCCTGATAATCTCGCTTATGTTATCTATACTTCTGGCTCTACTGGTAAACCTAAAGGAGTAGAAGTTTCACATCGAAACCTTGTCCATTCCACTTATGCACGCAGCCTATACTATCAGGATATGGCTGTCAGATACCTATTACTTCCCTCATTTGCTTTTGATAGCTCTGTAGCAGTAATCTTCGGTACATTATCTCAAGGCAGCACACTGCTGCTCTTAAATGAAGCTTATTGTAAAGATCCTGCACAAGTACAGCAAAGTATTATCAAGTATCAAGCTTCTCATCTACTCACGGTGCCTTCTTTTTACTCCTATTTATTAGCAGAGTTTTGTAAACAACCGCCGCTCTGTTTACGTAGCGCCATTGTGGCTGGAGAGCCTTGTAGTGAGGCGCTAGTAGCTACTCACTTTGAGATTATTGCTGAAGTAGCATTGATAAATGAGTATGGACCAACCGAAGGTACGGTGTGGAGCACTGTTTATAAGTGCACTACTGATAGCCATAGGGTGAAGGTGCCGATTGGTCGACCGATTGCCAATACACAGGCTTTTATCCTTGATGAGAAACTCGAACCCACACCTGTAGGAGTAGCTGGAGAATTGTATATAGGTGGGGCAGGGTTAGCGCGTGGATATTTAAAGAGAGCCGATCTAACTGCTGAGAGATTTATTCCCAATCCATTCAGTGTAGAGGCAGGTACAAAGCTCTATCGTACAGGAGACCTAGCCCGCTATCTTGTGGATGGCAATATAGAGTATCTAGGACGTTGTGACAATCAAGTAAAGATTAGAGGCTATCGTATCGAGTTAGCAGAGATAGAAGCAGCATTAATGGAACATTCGGCAGTGCAACAGGTCTCGGTTATTGCTCATCAAGGTCAAGACAGTACACTAAGCTTAGTCGCTTATCTGGTCCAGGATACCAGCTATCTTAACCACTACCAGCCGTCTGATGAAGTCTCTTTAGTCACTCAGCATATGACTCAATTTCAGACCGTCTATGATCAACTTTATAGTCAAGAACAGGCTTTCTCCATGTTTGAGACCGGCATTAACCTTAATGTTTGGACCAGCAGCTATACTCGTCAGCCACTAACAGAAAAAGAGATCCTGGAGTGTGTTGAGGATAGTGTAACGCGCATTCTAGCGCTACATCCGCAACGAGTGCTTGAGATTGGGTGTGGTACAGGGCTACTGCTTTTAAGAATTGCGCCACAATGCCAGCGTTATTATGGCATGGATATCTCAGCGGTAGTATTGCGTTATCTACAACAGCAATTAGACACGCAGGTTGAGAAGTATTGCAGTGTTACCTTGATGCAGGGTATGGCTCATGAGTTAGCCAGTCTAAAGGATGAGCAGTTTGATACGATAATCATTAATGAGGTGATACAACATTTTCCTGATATCGATTACCTGGTGCGTCTGTTAATGGATGCAGTAGGACTATTGAAAAAAGGTGGCAATATCTTCATTGGTGGAGTACGCAATCTATCTTTACTTAGCGCCTTCCATACATCTGTACAACTCTATCGTGTGCCAGCCTCGATAAGCTGTAGGCAATTGCAGCAACGTGTGCAAGAGAGCATCGCCCAAGAGAAAGATCTAATTATTAATCCGAACTTTTTCACCGCACTTCCATTACATATACCCCAAATCACTCAGGTGCAAATACAGCTTAAAGGTGGTCATACTCCGAATGAGATTACCAAATTCAAATATGATGTGGTGCTGAGCGTTAATGGTAAAGCAATGGAAAGTGTGACTGTACCTTGGCTCGACTGGCAATCAGAGCAGTTGACGTTGATAAGGTTACAACAACTACTAATGGACAATGGCAGAGAGATACTGGGTGTACGCGGAGTACCAAACGCACGAGTGTTGAAAGAATTGCAGGCACTGACATTGCTGGAGTGTGAAAATGGGCCAGCAACTGCTGGTGAACTGACTAATGCTATGCAAGAAATAGGGGACGGTCTTGATCCTGAACAGATGTGGACAATGGGGCGTGAATACGGTTATCAGGTAGAAGTGCGCTGGTCAGAACGGAAAGAATGCTTTGATGTGTTATTTGTCTCTTCATCAATAGCAGTATCGATTTGGCCTAAACTAGATATTGAAAAAACTGAAAGTGAGATCAAACAATCATGGCGCTGGTATGCCAATAATCCATCACGTAGTGTGTCTAGCCGTGTACTATCTGGACAATTACGAGAGTACCTCAAGCAGAAACTACCTGACTATATGTTGCCATCGACATTTGTCATACTCGATAAGATGCCTCTCACTCCCAATGGCAAAATAGATCATCGTGCGCTACCTGCACCAGAACAACATATAACAACATTGATGACAGATTATCGTGCTGCGCGTACACCTGTAGAAGAGGTATTGGTAGATATCTGGGCACAAGTGCTAAGTATTAAACAACCAGGTATAACGGATGACTTCTTTGAGTTAGGAGGACATTCATTACTGGCTACTCAAGTGATCTCTCGTATCAAGGAGTCGTTCAAAGTAGAGCTAGAATTGAGAGTGCTGTTCGAAGCCTCCACAATAATCACATTGGCAGAGCAGATAGAAGCAGCTCTACGTGCTGAGCAGGGACTAGAGTTGCTACCAATTGTGCCAATATCAAGAGATAAAGAGTTACCACTCTCGTTTGCACAGCAGCGATTATGGTTTCTTGATCAACTAGAACCAAACAACCCTTTCTACAATGTGCCTGCAGTAATAAGACTAATAGGACCACTCAATACTATCACGCTAGAGCAATGTATTAATGAAATAATAAAACGTCATGAGGTATTACGCACTAGCTTCATCAATGAAGATGGGCGTGCTGTGCAAGCGATCTCAGCACAGTTGAGAGTAAAACTAGCAGAGATAGCACTAAGCCATCTAGGCGAGGAAGAGCGAGAGTTAGAAGTAGTGAAATTGATCAATAAAGAGACGGTCCGACCATTCCAATTAAGTCAACCACCATTGCTAAGAATAAAGCTACTGAGATTAGCAGCAGCAGAGCATGTGTTGGTGGTAGTAATGCACCACATTATCTCTGATGGCTGGTCAATGGCAATATTTATTCGTGAAGTTACTGGATTGTATGAAGCATTATGCCGAGGAGAATCGCTAAGACTAACAGAGTTGTCAATCCAATATGCAGACTATGCCTATTGGCAGCGGCAATGGTTGCAAGGTGAGGTATTGGAGAAGCAGCTTGAGTATTGGCGTAAGCAGTTAACTGACATTAGTACACTACAGTTACCCACAGACCATCCACGCCCACCTGTTCAAAGCTATCGAGGTGATTATCAACAAGTACGATTAAGTAAGAGTATGACAGCCGCGCTTAATGCACTGAGTCGGCAAGCTGGAGCAACACTGTTTATGACATTGCTAGCAGCATTCAACAGTCTTCTCTATCGCTACAGCAATCAGCAGGATATCGTGGTAGGGACAGATATAGCTAATCGCAACCATGCTGGCATAGAAGAGTTGATGGGATTTTTTGTCAACCAGTTAACAATGCGAACAATGGTGAATGGTAGGACAAGCTTTTATCAGCTAATGATGCAGGTGCGAGAAGTAGCTTTAGCAGCCTATGCTCATCAGGATCTGCCATTTGATAAATTGGTGGAAGAACTAAATCCCAAACGAGACTTGAGCAGAACACCACTGTTTCAGGTGAAGCTGATATTGCACAATACTCCACAAGAAGAGTTAGCGTTGAGAGAGATGGTATTGATCCCTATACCGGTCAGCAATAATGTCGCCAAATACGATGTAACACTATCACTAGTCGAGAGCAGAGAAGGATTGGTAGGGACAATCGAGTATAGTACGGACCTTTATGAATCAATAACAATAAGCAGGATGATAGCACACTTTGAGAACCTGCTTACTGCTGCACTAGATAATCCTCAACAAACCATTTCATCATTAACATTGTTGAGTGAGGCAGAGCGCCATCAGCTATTAGTAGAATGGAACAATACTGCTGTCGAGTATCCATATAACAAGTGTATACATCAGCTATTTGAAGAACAAGTAGCACAAACACCATTAGCGATTGCAGTAGTGTATGAACAAGAACAACTCAGCTATCAAGAGATAAATCGTAGAGCCAATCAGCTAGCACACTACTTGATAAGCTTAGGAGTAGGGCCAGAAGTATTAGTAGGGATCTGTCTGGAGCGTTCCATAGAGATGGTAGTAGCAATAATGGGTGTACTCAAGGCAGGAGGAGCTTACTTACCGATTGACCCTAGTTATCCATTAGAACGCATTACTTACATACTAGAGAATGCTCGTGTACCATTGATATTAACCGAAGAGCAGCGAGCTGATGAGCTACCATTATATTTAGCGCAGATAGTATGTTTAGATAGTGAATGGAGTATTATTAGTGCAGAGAGTGATTCAGGTCCAATAAGCAGTGTGAGCCCTAATAATCTCGCTTATGTCATATATACTTCTGGTTCTACTGGTAAACCTAAAGGGGTAATGATCGCTCATCACAGTGTTGTTAACTATCTTGCTTGGTGCTGTCAAACTTATCCAGTCCAATCAGGTCAAGCCATTCCATTACACTCTTCGCTTAGTTTTGATCTGACAGTAACCAGTCTGCTATTGCCGCTAATTACCGGTCAACAGATTGTTGTCGTGAGGACAGAAGAGGGATTAACAGGATTGAAGGAAGCGCTAAGCAAACAGAGCAACTTCAGCTTAGTGAAGCTAACTCCAGCTCACCTAGATATGCTCAATCAACAATTACTAGCAACAGAGATGATTGATGCTACCAGAGCGCTAGTGATAGGAGGAGAAGCATTATTAGCAGAGAGTTTAACCAATTGGCGCAAACACTCACCTCAGACAAATATTTTCAATGAATATGGGCCAACAGAAGCTACCGTAGGATGCTCTGTTTATCAGGTAATGGCAGAAGATAATAGTTCTGGAGTGGTATCGATTGGCAGACCAATAGCAAATACACAGCTCTATATATTGGATGAGTATCACCAGGCTGTGCCTATTGGAGTAATAGGAGAGTTATATATTGGTGGAGTAGGATTAGCACAAGGCTATCTCAATCAACCAGATCTGACAGCAGAGAGATTCATTCCCAATCCATACGGTAGAGAATCAGGTACAAGACTCTACCGTACAGGAGATCTGGCCCGCTACATTGCTGATGGCAATATAGAGTATCTAGGACGTCGCGACAATCAAGTAAAGATCAAAGGCTATCGCATAGAGCTAGCAGAGATAGAAGCAGCGCTAATGGGCCATCACGCCGTGAGTGAGAGTGTTGTGATAGCAAGAGAGGATCGGCCTGGTGATAAGCGGTTAGTAGCATATATTGTTGGCAAGCAAGCTGAAACAGTATCGATAAGCGATCTACGTGTATATCTAAAAAGGAAGTTGCCTGAATATATGATTCCTGCAGCGTTTGTGGTATTGGATAGATTGCCACTCACGCCTAATGGCAAAGTAGACCGTCAGACGTTGCCTGCACCAGAACAGCACCTGACAGCACAAACAGAAACTTATACTGCTCCTCGTAATAACATTGAGATGGCACTGGCCAATATTTGGACTCAAGTGTTGGGTATTGAGCAAGTAGGTGTACACGACAATTTCTTTGAGTTGGGTGGCGATTCCATTCTTAGCATTCAGATTGTTTCTAGAGCTAATCAAGTCGGTATTAACTTTGCCACCAAGCATATGTTTCAACACCAGACAATTGCCGAACTGGCTACAGTAGCTCAAGACGGTCTGGTGGTAGTAGCTGAACAGGGTTTGGTTAGCGGTCCATTGCCATTGACGCCTATTCAGCAATGGTTTTTTGAACAGGAATTTATTGATGTTCACCATTGGAATCAAGCCATTCTGTTGACTGTCAAGGTGAAGTTGGAGTATGAGCTGTTAGCACAAGCCATTCACCAATTGCTACTACACCACGATACATTGAGATTGCGTTTTGTCTATGAGGAATCAAGCTGGCGGCAATTCCATGCAGATACAGAGACACATATACCTATTACAGTTATTGATTTATCAAAAGTAACAGAGCCATCTGCGATCATTACGCAAACTGCTACAGAGGTACAAGCAAGTCTCAACCTCTCACAAGGGCCGCTGATGCGAGTCGTGTTGTTTGATCTTGGTACAGATAGGTCAGGGCGATTGCTTATCGTAATACATCATTTAATTATTGATGGTGTCTCTTGGCGGATCTTGCTGGAAGATTTGCTAAATCTCTATGAAGGGTTAAAGCTTCCTGCTAAGACAACATCATATCAACAATGGGCGCTAAAGCTGGAAAATTATGCACAATCTAAAGAACTAGAGCAGGAGCTTGATTACTGGTTAAGATTGCCTTGGCACAAGACTCGGCCATTGCCAGTTGACTTCGCTAATGGACTTAATAACCAAGCTTCAGCAGGTACTTTAACTGTTTCTCTCAGTGCTTCAGAAACTGCGATTCTACTGCAGGAAGCTCCTAAGGTTTATCACACACAGATCAATGATCTATTATTAACTGGACTGGCTCAAGCTTTTGTTGGCTGGTTAAAAGAGAGTGTACTGCTGATCGATCTAGAAGGACATGGTCGTGAAGATATTGTTGATGGTATTGATCTATCACGAACCGTAGGCTGGTTTACATCAACTTTTCCTGTATTACTGAAGTTAATTAATAACAGTAGTTCTTGGGATGTATTGAATGCCATCAAAGAGCAGTTACATTCCATACCAAAGCGCGGCATTGGTTATGGGCTACTTCGTTATTTTAACAAGGCAGAGACTGTATTACAGCTAAAAGCCTTACCTAAACCTCAAATAAGCTTCAACTATCTAGGTCAATTCGATCAAGTCTTATCAAGTTCTGCGATCTTTACCCCAGCTCGTGAATCGATAGGACACTATAATAGTCCTCAAGCAAAACGGCCCTATCTACTCGATATAATTGGTAGCGTAAGTGGCGGTGAACTACAGATAGCCTGGACTTACAGTGAAAATGTTCATCAGCGCGCTACGATTGAACGCCTTGCAGAGAGCTTTCTAACGGCACTGCGCACCCTTATTGCTCAGTGCCAGACACCTGTAGTTAGCGACTATACACCATTAAAATTTCCGCTCGCAAAACTTGATCAGCAGGAACTCAGCAACTTAATTGAGAAGGTGGATTTCAATTCATGAAGACAAAAAAAATAGAAGACATCTACCCCCTCACACCTATGCAGCAGGGTATGCTTTTCCATACACTTTATGCTCCAAATTCTGGTGTGTATGTCGAGCAACTGACCTGTAGTCTGCATGGAGCGCTTAATATTTGGGCCTTTGAGCAGGCCTGGCAGCGAGTAATGGATAGGCATCAGGTTTTACGTACAGCTTTTGTTTGGGAAGGTGTCAAAAATCCCTATCAAGTAGTTGGGCGAGAAGTGAAAGTCCCTTTTAGTAAACAGGATTGGCGAGGTCTATCTAAGGTTGAGCAACAGCAGCGGCTAGTAGAGTCTCTTATTGAAGATCGTAATCGCGGCTTTGAACTTTCCAAAGCGCCATTGATGCGAATGGTAGTAATACAGATGAGTGAAGATAGCTATCAATTTATTTGGAGCTATCATCATATTTTAACGGATGGGTGGTGTTCAACGATCCTGTTCAAGGAAGTATTGGCATTTTATCAGGCATATAGTCAAGGGCTAGATCTACAGTTAGCAGAGAGCCGCCCCTATCGAGACTATATTGAATGGCTGCAACGTCAGGATATGAGAAAGGCTGAAGCCTACTGGCGGAAAACGCTCAAGGGTTTCACTGCACCTACTAGGCTTTTGTTAGATAACAAAAACTTATCAAATGAGCAGAGCTTTGATATTCAATCGCTACGTTTATCAACAGCAACCACAGCATCGCTACGTATGCTGACACGACGCCATAAACTAACACTTAATACACTTCTAGAAGGAGTCTGGGCAATACTATTAAGTCGATATACTGGTGAAACAGATGTGATCTTTGGTGCTACTGTTTCAGGCCGCCCTCCTGAACTGGCAGGAATAGAATCAATGGTAGGGCTATTTATCAATACTCTGCCGGTAAGGATTCAGGTTGTTGGTGAAGCTTTACTGTTTGATTGGCTAAGTCAGTTACAGGCCAAGCAGGTTGAGATGCGACAGTATGAGTACAGTCCTCTTTTTGAAATCCAGAAGTGGAGTGAAGTCGAACCAGGTACACCACTATTTGAAACTATTCTGATCTTTGAAAACTACCCAACAGATTTATCCTTACAGAAGAATAAGGGAAATATTGAGATTGATAATGTACAAATGTTTGA
>JBFLVQ010000292.1:0-10951 GCA_040758525.1 Acidobacteriota bacterium | reverse complement strand
AGTGATCAATTGATCAACTTCAATAGGAATCTGGGTCTGTGACATAAAATCTACTCCTGGCATTAAAGCCATTTGTAAGTGACCAACCACTTCAGTAGCTGACTATCTGCCTGAGCTAATTATTGCCTAAGTAAGCACGCTTGTCATGACTAAGTTGATAGTATCGATAAGGGTTTTCGATACTCTTGGTTCTTACGGTCATAGCACAAGGCACCCATCAGTAATTAACAATTATTCATGGGCACTGGCAATCTCTAGCTGTTTTATTAATTCTGCATCTGCTCGCTCTTTTGCATAGGTTAGTAGCACGAAGCTACTAGGTTCTAGAAGTTGCAGCCTGCGCGTTATTAAGCCTTTCCAATTCCCGCAAACTTTCTGAAGTCGTAATAATAAGCAGCTTCACACCTGGCTTAAGTAGGAAATCTGGATTGGGATTCCAATCTACTGTGGTTGCGTCTTGATAGAGTGCAATAGTGAGTTCTAGGCTACTGCGTAGTCGATCTAATGTCCAGCCAATCAGTAGTGCTCCCTCATTAATGGTAAATTCTATAGTATGCAATTGCACATCATTAAAGATAAACGAACTGAGCACATTATGCTCAGTAACAGCGGCAGCAAAGACCGGCGCAGCAATTGCCGAAGTACTAAAGACGCTTTGGATATTAAAGCCTTTAGCAATTTTACGTGCTAACTTCTCATCAAACATACGCATTACTACACGAATATCTGGACGCAGGCTGCGTGCATCTAACGCCACTTCAAGGTTGGCTAAATCATCATTGGTTGCCACAATGATCGCATGGGCTTGTGCAATATTGGCCTGTTCTAGTACTTCCTGACGACGCGCATCGGCAATAATCACTGGTACACCTAGGCTACGCACTTCTGATACAAAAACATTCTCCTGTGCCTCTATTACTACACATTCCATATGATTACGCAGTAGGTTTTGCACAACGCGGTAACCAACATGGCCTAGGCCACAGACGATAATATGCTTGGAATAGGTTGAGGCTAGCAAGATCTGCCACTCCTTATGTTGACTACGTTGTTGGAAGAGCAGGCTACCTAAGCGTGCAATGGTATCGGCTAGTAACAATAACCCAATCACAGGGAGCGCAAGAAAGAGGTAAGCAAGACGCGATTGCGCTGGATAGTCTGTTGTTGGTGAGGCAGCAATTGAATGTAGTGTATGGAAGAAGGCTTCTCCCCAAGTGAACTGCCTCTGTGGATTGGGGTAATAGTAATGCAACAGTACTGTACTGCTGATCAAAGTTAGCAGCAATATCCAAAGTGAATAACGGAATTCACGTAGTAAGATACGTAAATGGCGGCCTTCTGCGATCAAACGCCGTTTTAAGCGGCGCTGCCATCGCCGCCAGCAATCGCTCACACTAGCTTTTGCCGGCCCCTGTTGGAACATTATTTCGTTGCTGAGCCATTCACCGCCTTCAAGCGTTCAGAGTCAAGTTGCCAGCGCGCACCACCACGCCTGATCTGATAATCACCCTGAAACTGCTGAGCAGTAGTACTGGTCTCGCCAAGCAGACGGTATTGTAGGCGTATCAATGCACTGGTCTCACTCTTAATCATAACCTTAAAGTTTTCAAGCTCGACCCCTTTAGCATTTTGCAGACGACGGCGCAGACTGTCAACTGTCTGCTGATCCTGCATCTTTGCTGAGAGCTGACCAAATGCCTCGGTCAATTTTGCTTCAGCCTCACTTTGGCCAGCACGCGCAGCGGCATCTAGATGAGCATAGAAATTGAGCAATGTAAGTGCAGGATGATCTGTAATTGCAACAAAATCTTTACCACCCCAGCGATAGATACTGTAACGCTCAACACCTGTATTGGCATCACCTTCTACCATTATCACATCATCCTGCTTATCAAAATCGATATCTGTGACCACTGCAGGGCGCCAGATCTTATTACCAAAGGGAGGCAGTTTGCGCTGTAATATCACCGAGCGTGCTACTAATAATGGTGAGTTGTTTTTATCCAATTTGATCAGCAGGGCATGTAATCCAGTAGTAGCTGTCTCGGTACTACCTGCCTCTTCTCCTACAATTGCGAGTAATTCTGGCTCATCCGGTTGTGTGAACTTACCTATGATACGACTGTTCACAGAAGTTAAATGATCCGTTGCTTCACCTACTTGATAGCGTCGTGCAGTGTTTGGCTCTGATTTGGATTCACCAGTAGTGAGTGGTTGATTAGGAAAAACAAAGCGTAGAATACCAATATCATCTAGTCTATCTAATTGTATCGATTCGGCAGCACGCACTGCCCAGCAAAGCACGCCTGTTAGAAATATTAGAAATATAAGTATACAGGCCCGTCTACACATTGGCACACACTCCAACATATTTTGCTACAGCGGTATCAACAGTCCATTGGTACCGCTGTGGTAGGAAATTAGCAGGATTTAGCTATTTGGTACTAGTAGTCTGTTCAGGTTGATTACGGCGATAGGGTGCACTCAAGTATTGTTGTACAACCTCCTGGGCGCGATCGTAGTTGTCACCTACTTGAATCGCCTTTTGATATTCGGCCACAGCACGCTCACGCTGGCCAAGCGCATCATAACAGTTACCCCGTTTTATATAAGACCAGACTTCTACCCAGCGCGGCTGCAGATCAAGCTCAAGCGCTTCTGCAAAGGTATCATTCGCTTTCTGGAAGTTCTTCTGTGCAAAATAGAGTAGTCCTAGATTGTACCAGGCCCAGGAACTACTGCGATTCAGTTTAATTGCTGCTTGAAACTGTTGTTCTGCTTCTGGATATTCTTCATTGCGGAAATGCTCTATACCCCGGCGCACAATTACAGATACACGTATACCATCAGAGATCTTTAGTAACTTACTATCTGGATCGACAACAATATCGATTGGCCTACCTTTGGCAAGAAAAGTAAATTCTGATGATTTACCTTCCATAACAAATTGTGTGCGCTCTGTACCACCTTCGTAAACTAGCTCTAAGTCAACCGGCATGTTAAAAGAGTCTATATCCTGATTAATTGTGCCACGTACTTTGAAGGCACCATCCTTGGTACGAATCATTTGATAGTCAGCTTTGAATTCAGGCACACCAGTAGAATCGACCCATTGACCAAAGAAGTAGCGCATATCACGACCGACCTCTTTGCTCATTAACGCTTCAAAATCATCGATACTTGCCTGGCGACCACGGTACTGTGTGTAATAGCTCTTAAGAATGGCATCAAATTTCTCGCTACCAATTAAATTGCGTAGCATACGATAAACGAAAGCACCCTTATAGAGAACAATTGAACGATATGCCTCAGACTGGTCATCTAGCTCGATTGGTGCTCGTGTGATAGAAGTCTGAGATTCAAAAGCAAGCGCACGTTCCATTGCTTCACGAGCAGTGTCACGGAAGCTACCTTCTGAGGACTGGCTCTCATACACAAGTAGTGCGCTATACTGCGCTAACCCTTGCGAGATCCAGGCATCATCAAAGGATTTTAATGCTACTGCCTGTCCCCACCATTGGTAAGCTGCCTCACGATAGAGCATCTCTGTAGAAGAGTCACGCCGTTCCTTGAAGATCCTCTCGGCTAGTAGTGTGATCCCCGCAGTAGTATAAGATTCTAGCGACTCATTATCGATCTCGGCAATTACCAATCGCTTGCCAAAGGCATAGGGACCAAACTGAGAATTATAGAGATTAACAGCATTGCTGAGATCTTGGCCAAATTTCTCGCTTGCTGATTCGCTGCCTGGCTTTATATAGACCTCTACATCAATGCCGCCGCTCTGAATTGTCTTTACTGAATAACGCGCGGCTGCAAATGTGCCTACCAATACAGGGACTTTGCTTATAAAAGTATGTATATTGCGTGGGCTAGCTGGCGTTGCCTCTTCACTTTGACTGGTAACCGGTGTAGAGGGAGCAAAATAGGCTACTGGCATTAGTAGTGACTTTTGTCCACTAACAGGCTTCTTACCACGTTGAAGTTTAGGGCGACCAGGAGCAGTTTTGCTAGGAGGTTCAGTTTGCGGTCCTTTTGATGGTACTGGCTTGACCGGGGTAGCTTTGGTTGGTACAGCGTTAGTAGGCACCTCTGGAGGAGCAGGTTGATAAGGGCGACTCTGCCGCTCTTCGCTGCTAAAACCTACTACTGTGAAATCCGGCGGAGTAATTAGCGAGATCTCATAAGTAGCTAGGTCAGAAGCATAATTGTAGAAGGGAAACCAGCGTGCTGCATAAGTTAAGTAAGAGCCTTCTGCGCCGATATAGGCAAGCCGTTTATTGGGCAATACGCCCCCATCTGGTGAGATAAGATTCCCTTCATATTTGAATTTGAGTGTGATCTGTTGACCAGCAGATACTTGGCTACCAAGATCGACGCGCACATTAAGTTGGTCAAGTGAATCCTGTACAAATTGTAGTTCTCGCCCATCCTCAGTACTAACCTGCGAGACTTTTAGTGAGCCGTTCAGTTCAAATATCACTGATTGAGTAGATTTGAGAACTTGAAAGGTTACTGCAGTAGTAGCTCGCAAAGTGTGTGAATCGGGCAGTAATTCAGCTTCTATTTTATAGTGGGTTAAATCAATTATTGTTTCTTTAGATTGATCATACAAGGCGGCAACAGGATTGGCTGCGAAAAGCAGCGCAATCAGTAACCCTAAACTAACAGATAGGCTACGCTTTATGCTTTTCATCAAAAACTCCCTTAATTATAAAGCAGTAGTTGATTATATCACTGGAACCCAGATTTGCAATTCTTGATAAATTTTATGCACAGTTAAGATGCCGAGCTACCGGCAGCGGTTGGGCAGCAAGTTAGCAAGCAGTGTAATCAGACAATATTGACTTATTTTAATTGGAGATACTGTTTAATCAGACTGTAAACTTGTAGGGGGCTAAAAGGCTTGGTAAGATAGCCGCTAATACGTAGTGCCTGCTGTTCATCCTCACTAGGGATTTCACCTTTGGCCGATAGCAGGTAGATTGGTATGGAATCAAAATAAGGATCTTCACGTAATTTACGACACACCGCCAGTCCATCCATAATCGGCATTTCAATATCTAGAAAGATCATATCTGGGCGATGCTGTAGGGCCAACTCTAACCCGTCTTCTCCATTTGAAGCACTCAATAGTTCGATCGACTCTGTTCTGAACAGTTCGGCGAAGATCGCGACAATAAACGGCTGATCATCAACTACCAGCAGTTTGAGACTACTATTCATTACCGCCCTCTAAGCTTTCCCTGATTTCAGATATTCAATAGAGCCTTACATAAAATATGTCGAAATGTGAGAGCATAATAGATGAGCAGTAAGGGTATGTCAAGCCGGTGGCCAAACCACCGGCTGTTTTCTTTTTTGTTTGTTAGAGGCTCGCTTAAGCGGTTTGTGAACCGGCCTTTTCACCACCTAGCACTGCTTGTGCGGCTGCTAGGCGGGCAATGGGCACACGGTATGGTGAACAACTTACATAATTGAGCCCTGTGCGATGACAGAACATAACGCTGCTTGGTTCGCCACCATGCTCACCGCAGATACCTACCTTAATGTCACTACGTGTCTGTCGCCCTAGTCGTACTGCTATCTCTACCAACTTGCCTACCCCTTCTTGATCTAACACCTGAAAAGGATCATCTTTGAAGATCTTCTTCTCTACATAGAAAGGTAAGAAGCGGCCTGCATCATCCCGACTTAATCCATAAGTTGTCTGAGTTAGATCATTAGTACCAAATGAGAAGAATTCGGCTACTTGGGCAATACGGTCTGCCGTCAGAGCCGCACGTGGCAACTCGATCATTGTTCCTACTAAATATTCCACAGTAATACCGGTCTGTTGAAATACTTCATTAGCAATATGGCGTACCACTTCTGCTTGTAATTCTAGTTCACGCACATCACTTACTAGTGGAATCATCACTTCAGGAAAGACCTTAATTCCTTGTCGTTTGGCCTCTACAGCGGCAGTAAAAATAGCACGTGCCTGCATCTCAGTAATCTCAGGATAGACAATACCCAATCGGCAACCACGATGGCCAAGCATAGGATTGGCTTCATGTAGACTTTCTATCTTGGCGGTTAGCGCCTTGGCGGAGATCTTGAGTTTTTTTGCTAATGCTAGAATCTCGGCTTTGCCATGCGGGAGAAACTCATGCAGTGGTGGGTCAAGTGTGCGTATGGTGACAGGATAACCATCCATTGCTTGGAAAATACCCAAGAAATCGCCACGCTGTAATGGTTCAAGTTTCTCTAGCGCACGGGCGCGTTCCTCTTTAGTCTTGGCTACGATCATCTCACGAACCGCATCAATACGATTACCTTCAAAGAACATATGTTCAGTACGGCATAAGCCTATACCTTCGGCACCAAACTTACGTGCTACCTCAGAATCATGAGGAGTATCAGCATTGGTGCGTACACGTAGTTTTCGATACTCATCCACCCAATTCATAAATTCGCTAAAATTCTCATCCAGACGCGGCTCAATCAAATTGACTTGGCCATAAAGCACACGACCGGTACTACCATCAACGGTAATGTAGTCGCCTTTACGTACTACACGTCCATCAACACTAAACTCGCCGCTAGGATAGTCTATATTCAAGGCATCACACCCAGCCACACAACACTTACCCATACCACGCGCTACTACTGCAGCATGGCTTGTCATTCCTCCACGCGCAGTCACGATTGCCTGTGCGGCAACCATACCATGAAAATCTTCTGGTGAAGTCTCGGTACGTACTAAGATCACCTTTTCACCATCATGTGCCAACTGTTCTGCTTCATCAGGAGAGAAGACTACCTTGCCGGTGGCCGCACCTGGACTGGCTGGCAATCCAGTGGCAAGCAGATCAATCTTCGCTTCTGGATCAATCATTGGGTGTAACAGTTGATCTAAATGGCCAGGCTCAACACGCATCACAGCAGTTGCCTTATCAATAAGACCTTCATGAACCATATCAACAGCAATCTTTACTGCGGCTGCGCCGGTGCGCTTAGCATTGCGTGTCTGCAGCATCCAGAGTTTGCCACGCTCAATAGTGAATTCCAGGTCTTGTACATCACGATAGTGGCGCTCAAGCATCTCCGCTACCTTAACAAACTGATCATAGACCTCTGCCATGTCTTCTTTTAATTGCACAATCTTCTTGGGTGTACGTATACCTGCGACAACATCCTCGCCCTGTGCATTGGGAAGATATTCGCCAAACAGTTCCTTTGCACCTGTTGAGGGATTGCGTGTAAAGGCTACCCCAGTACCGGAATCATTGCCCATATTGCCAAAGACCATCGATACTACATTGACGGCGGTGCCAAGATCATCAGAGATCTTATGTACACGTCGATAATCGATGGCACGTTTGCCATTCCAGGAGGCAAAGACAGCAGCTACTGCCGCTTCTAATTGCTTATATGGATCAGTGGGAAATTCGTTGCCTGTCTCTTGCTTGACCCGTGCTTTGAATTCTCGGCAGATCTCTTTAAGAGTATCGACAGTAAGATCTGTATCCTGTTTTGCACCTGTCCGCTTCTTGTAATCATTGAAAATATGCTCAAATTTTTCTGGATCGATATTGAGCACAATCTTGCCAAACATCTGTATAAAACGGCGGTAGGCATCATAAGCAAATCGCTCGTTGTTAGTAAGACGTGCTAACCCTTGTAGGGTCTCTTCGTTGAGGCCCAAATTAAGCACTGTATCCATCATACCAGGCATACTGAACTTGGCGCCGGAGCGCACCGAAACTAACAACGGATTCTCTTGATTGCCAAAGCCCTTACCAGTCGCCTCTTCAATCTTATGCATAGCTGCCAGCGATTCTTCCCACATACCTTCAGGGAAATGCTGTCCGGAAGCGTAATAAGCAGTGCAGGCCTGCGTACTAATGGTAAAACCAGGTGGTACGGGTAGTCCCGCATTGGTCATTTCAGCTAGGCCAGCGCCTTTGCCACCTAGCAGATCTTTCATTGACGCATTGCCTTCGGCCTTGCCGCCGGAAAAGAGATAGACATACTTTTTGCTCATAATGTTCTTATCCTCATAGTGCAGTTGTTCGTCAAATAGTAAGCTGTCAAGTAGATATGGTCAACGTGGATGAGGAACGAGATTTTATCCACGTCGCATTTCAGCCTGTACCTGATTCATTAAGGTGTAAGAACGTAGATCGCGCTCCAAAATTCGGCGGATCAGACGGTAGCTGATTTCACCAATTGCTGCTAAGTGTTCATATGGTTTTGCTGCCGCCGCAAATGCACTAGGGCGGTATTGCAGCATCATCGTAAGAGTACGCTTCAATTCATTGCCAATTCCTGTACCACGACCACCGCTACACTTGTAGCATTGTGGTGTGCCATCAGCAGCCAACCACACTCCTTCTCCTGTCTCGATCGGTTGATTACAGCTAACGCAAGTCTGCAGATCGGGAAAGAAACCAGAAAGTTTCAATAACCAGATTTCAAAATAGCGCAATAGACTATCCAAATAGACAGTTGTGGTTGTTGTAGCAGTTGCCGGTGTGTCTGTCTCCAGCGCCTCTAAGCTTGCCAGCACCAAGCGATAGAGCCGTTCATTAGGCTCATGAGCAGGAAGAAATTCACACAATAGCTCAGTAATGTAAGAGAGTGCAGCAGCAATCTCGGTTTTTGATGCTTGGAGAAAATGCGAACGTATAATGTCGCAATTCGAGACCCGTACTAGCTCACGCCCTTCCTTCTCATAATAGGTGAGGTGGATTTCTGTAAAAGGTTCTAGGCTGGCGCCAAAGCGACTTTTAAGTCGCCGTGCGCCATGTGCGACACCGCGTATCAAACCGCTATCGCGTGTCAGTAGCACACAGATTTTGTGTGCTTCGGCAAGCGGATAGGTTCGCAAAATGAACGCGTCCGTTTGATGAAGACCCATATATCCTTGCAAGTCGATCACGAAATAGAGCGAATGGTAGATTTCGGATCAGTCTATGGTCGGGGGCTTGGCACGCACCTCGACATATTGCACGGGAATCTCAATAACCGCACCGGTCAGCTCCTTTATGAAATAGACCTGCTGAGAGCTTTTTGTCGAGCGGCCACGGCCTTTAATAGTACCTAGATAACTACCATTGGTCGTGATGTAGGCATGTTTGCCAATATAATCTTCCTGCCTACGCTGATTGGTAGCAGCCAGGTAGATGGCTAAGATAATTGCAGCCACCGAGAAAGCAAGTAGAACTTGCTTGAGAATATATACAGAGAGCCGACGTTCTTTAGATGCCATATATCAAACAAGCTGATAGCGGCCAGCCAGTTCTTTTACACGATCTTCCACAAGCAATTTCTCTAGATGGGCAAGCACAGAACGCTCGGCAAGAGAATGAAGTTTCTCTGGTACATCTGTATAGACTGCCTTCACCACCTCAGGAATTGTCTTAGCGTCTTGTCCCAACGCTTTTATTATATTCGTTTCTCTCTCTAGGCGGTGAAAAATATATTCTGCTACCTTAGCACGTGCTGAACCTACAGGTGGGCCATGCGCTCCAAAGAGCACGGTAAGCAATGGCAGTGCCTCTACACGACGTAGCGAATCCAGGTACTGCTTCATGTTACCTTCTGGTGGATCTATGATCACGCTACCGAAACCGACAATAAGATCACCACTGATAAGCGCTCCGCTCTGCTCCTCATAGAAGCATAAGTGATCGCGACTATGGCCAGGCGTATGTAGTGCTACTAGCTGCCAACCTGGATCGCCTGGCAGATTGATACGATCGCCATCTTTTAAGAATCGATCTATCTTTACCTGATTGCCTAATCGCGCTTGTGCCAGTTCATGAGCTGCTACTGGCACACCCAGATGTGCACGTAGCGCCTCAACACCACCTACATGATCCGGATGAAAATGTGTAAGGAGAATTTCACGTGGACGCTGTCCAGCGGCAATCATCTCATCAATAAATTGTGCCAGACTGGCCTGCTCCTCTTGATAAGGCGAAGCAGGATCAATAATCACAAACTCCTCACCACCGACCAGGTAGCAGTTAGTATGAGTGGCGGGTGGCAGTGTCGGGGTACGCACAGGGAAGAGCAGTATACCAGGGCGCATTTCAATACGCCGCACCAGTCCACCATTTGCTTCTGGAATTGAAGTTAGTCGTGCCCCTAGATTGTCTAGACCACCACTCAAGGTGCGGATAATGTGAATTGTTGGTGGCGCCATCATAACTTTGCTTGCTTGCCAGCGTGCCAATGCTTCACAAGGGCGTATCCATTCACCTTCAACCAGCTCACCATTAATAATTTCAGGCTGCTGTCCTGCAGGCAACCAGCAAGTGAAGAACCAAGTATTAAAGCGGCGTGGGGCAAAAGGTGGAGTTAGCCAGCGCCCACCCGATGCTAGTAGCGTAGCATCCAGGGAAAGATTGGCCTTACTAAGAATCTCCTTAAAGCTAGCAGTCTCAGCCATCAATTCTGCACGCAGTTCACCTATTTGTGCAGTAGATAATCGCTCACTACCAGGCGCAATTAGTACTCCTGTCTCCTCAAAGGCTTCACGTATCGCACAAGTTATCATTGTCGCAGTATCAGCATCTGGGGCATTGAGTACATTAATCTCTGCATCGCCACTATCTCGCTGGCCACCTGGAAAGACATGAAACCCACCCATATAGACCAGTGCATCAGCACGACGCACCCAATAGATATGGGGATCCTCAGGATTGCTTAAGATCACAATGGAGGCGGCATCTTTGGGAGTTACAGCAGTCATAAATTAATTGTCAATGGTAGCTTTAATGGAAAAGTCGATAGTTTACTAACCCAAGTAGGTGTAACTATTGATAGACTTCTCGTATTCACTACGTAATTCGGCGGCATCGGCCTCCGAGAGACGACTCTGCTTGATCTGTTCTTCAAGCTGAGTATTAAAACTTTCGAAGAGAAAGTTAGAATCATAACGTGCCAGTGTAAGCACATC
>JBFLVQ010000291.1:0-10977 GCA_040758525.1 Acidobacteriota bacterium | reverse complement strand
TACTGATGGATCATCTTTTGGAGATGCTAGTGTCCAGGAAGCTATCAGATACCAGTGGCCGCCAGACAGCGAATTTCGTGTATTAACAGTAATGGAACACTTCCCAATAAGTTATCTGACAATGGATATATATTATCCGCCTGTACCAGCCAAGGTAATAGAGGAAGCCCGGCAGGTTGCAGAAAAGATAGCAGCTAATGCTGCTACGTTACTGCAAGAGCATGGACTGAAAGTGACTCATATTGTTAGACAGGGCCAAATCGCAGAAGAAATAATCGATGAGGCCAATCAATGGGGTGCAGATCTAATACTTATAGGCACACATAGCCGACATGGTTTATCAAAGTTTCTGCTTGGCTCCATTGCACAACGAGTAGCTTCACATGCATCTTGTTCTGTAGAGATCGTACGACAAGCCAGCTATTAATTATGATAGACCGCCAATAATCAATTCACTCTGCCAGACCCGTTTGTATCATCATTGTCATCATCATAAAAATTTCTACTGTTCAAGTTTCTACTACTTCGCAAAGTCATACTACGTCCGCCTAGATTACCAATTGCCCGCGCCGAGTCTTGTGCTGTATAGGCAGCGATATTTCCCGATGGTACACCAATAGCACTACCTGCTGCATAGGCATCAATATCACAACCTAAGTAAGTAAAGGTCCAATTGCCCTCAGCCTGTTTTTGTTGGATTAGTGCGAAGATGCGTGCACGGTCGAACTCCCTGGAATTATTCTCTTCACCATCAGTTTGAATGGTTACCTGGATCTTAGTTTTACCCTTCCTGCCAGATTCTCCAACCTTCCTCTCAACTGCATAAATGGCTTGTGCAATTGCATCGTAAAGAGCTGTGTTACCTTCTGTAATGTAATTGTTTTCAGTAAGCTCCGCTACGTGTTCTATTGGTACGCCCGCATAGTGAGTAGTCACGACATCATTGAATTGTGTGAGCGTGAAATTAATCTCGCCTAATTCTGGGTGCTCGCATTGCTGACGTTTCAAGTCATTGAGATATTCGTTAAATCCTGAAATAGTGGCCTGTCTCTTACTGCTCATTGAGCCGGAGCGGTCAAGTACAAAGGCGATCTCCAAGGGAATAGGCTCAACGGATGAGTTTAGTGGCTGTGAGTTAGGATTAGCAGCGTCGTCATCTATGGGAGGAAATATTTGTTCTGTCATAGTTCCTGTTACTCCTTTCTGATGGCACACTGATCTATGGTACTAATATGCAATGATTGTTGTTCCACCTGAAATAATAAATGTTAGAACTGATTACATTTTATCTTAATCTGTTCCCGCTATTAAAGTGAGTTAAATTGCGTAAGTGTCTTGAGTAAATTTTCACACACACGTGGTTTTTATCGCTACTTTCTGCCTTACCAACAGAGCAAGAGCTTTAATATGTATTTGGCATAATGCGTGCATCTTTAATAGATATATGCAGCAGAGAAAAGCAGTATGGCTATATATACATTTCAATACTGACTATCGGTTAATATGGAAACAATCAACTATCAATCTTGCCATAATGATGTAGAGAAGTTTCAACTGATCGATTCAGTTTCTGGTGGTCGTGGACTATCTTGTGCAATAGGAGAATCGTTGAATATTGGCATAACTGCGAGCATTGCATATTTCTACTACATATAGAACCAAGACATTATAAATAACCGTACTAATTGGAGGTCAAACTATTATGCAACTACCGTTACAGATCACATTTCGCAATGTTGCGCATTCCACTGCCGTGGAAGCGAGGATTCGTACCAAAGCCGCTAAGCTAGCAGAGTTTTATCAAAGAATCATTGGTTGCCGGATCGCCATTGAAGCTCTGCATAGATATCAACAAGGAATCCTCTACTACATCAAGATAGATTTGACGCTACCTGGTAGAGAATTAGTGGTACACCGTCACCCTAACCAGCAGATAGCACACGAAGATATCTATATAGCAATATGTGATGCCTTTGCTAAAGCGAGGCGACAGTTACAAAATTATACTAGTCGTCAACGTAGTCGGGTAAAGACTCATACGTCTGACTATCAAGACCTGAGTGATAGACTATCTACTGATGAAGATGATGAGTTTGTCGAAACTAATGATAGTGAGATCTGTGTAACACATTGATAGGTCAAGAAATTTTTTAGAAATAGTAAGAGGCCAGCTAATATTTGATACTGGCCTCTTACTATTTTTCCAAACTTAGTTTTGCTTAGTTAAATTAATTTTCTACTACACCGACAAAGGGGAGATTGCGATAACGTTCGGCATGGTCTAAGCCGTAGCCAACCACAAAATAGTTAGGAATCTCGAAACCTATGTAGGCGACATCAACTTGGCGTACACGTCGCTCCGGCTTATCGAGTAGTGCAATCACCTTGACCGAGTTGGCTTCGCGACGACGGAAGATATCTTGTAAATAACTGAGCGTAAGGCCAGTGTCAACAATATCCTCAACAATCAGCACATCTTTTCCCTTTAAGCTCATATCAGAGTCTTTAAGAATACGCACCTCACCAGAAGATTTGGAAGCGCCACCATAGCTTGATACAGCAATGAAGTCGATAGCAATGTTCAGATCAATAGCGCGTATGAGATCACTTAAAAAGAGGCAAGCACCTTTCAATACGCAAATTAGCAGCAGTTCTCTATCCTGGTAGTCATGTGTAACCTGAGCACCCAGTTCACGTATACGGGTCTGAATCTTTTCAGCATCAAGCAGCACACGCAGTTTAGGATTATGAAACTCAGAAATGATAGCATCGGTCATGACAATCCTCTTGCTAGCGAGAATTTGATCTTAAAACTGTGAAGAGGGCACTATATTGGAAGCCTTCTATCAGTGTCAATCCCATTGAGAAGATGCGAAAAAACCCCTTGCTTTTTATCTTCCCAGACTTATACTCTAGCTGTTCCAGTGGTTTGCGATATTTTTGATTCAGCGATAGTTAAAAGCAATAGGTGGTACACCGATTAGGGCAACCCGTTACGAAAGTATAGGGCGCAAAGTCATCAGCCTAAATCTCTAGGTATATGGTTGGATGGTTGCCGAAGTGGAAGCCTGATAGTTGCGGATAGCTTCGCCGGTTTCTTGTCAACTTCAGGCCCTCCATTTTAACTAACTGATCGTGCCGATATGTCGGGTTGCGGGCTGCCCACAAGTTTGAAGTTCAACATTGCCAATATCGTGTAGAAAAGTAGCGACTTTGTCTACAGATGATGATTTACGCCACTCAGGAAGTTTTATGAAGATAGGAGAGAAACTAATTGTTGGCTCTATTATTATCACACTTTTAGTGGTAATAGGGATATTGCTTGGGCTCGCTGTCTACCAGGAAATAATAAAAACTTTCCAGCCGGATGAGTACACATCTACTGCCCTACATCGTAATTTCTTTGTTGGTATCTTTTTTATTGGACTGTTCACGTTTATTTATGGGTATCTATTCTCGCGCGCGATTGCCAACTCGATCAAAGAGCTGAAGAGAGCTGTAGGGGAGATTTCACAAGGTAATCTAGACACCGCAATAGATATCAAAGCAGAAGGAGAGATAGGGATATTAGCAGACTCTTTCCGTAGTATGGTGGTAGATTTGCGAAACTCCCGTGACAAGATCCTCTCTGCTAAAGATTATACTGATAAACTATTGCGTTCAATGATCAATACCCTTATTGTTGTCTCTCCAGAAGGGATGATTGAATCGGTCAATGATGCTGCCTGTGCAACTTTGGGCTATCAGAAAGAGGAGTTGATCGGCCAACCGATAAGCAAAATCTTTGTTGATCAGGAGGAGGCACTATTTTCTCCAGAAAGGCTCTCTGAATTAGATCGTAATGGCTCGATCTGCAATGTTGAGAAGATTTATCTTGCCAAAGATGGATGCAAAATACCGGTTATCTTCTCTGCCTCTGTAATACGTGATGACAATAGTGCGCTACAAGGTATAGTCTGTGTTGCACAAGATATCACTGAGCGTAAGCAGGTTGAAGAGGAATTGCGCGAGACTAATCAGGCATTGCAGGCGCTTATAGAGGCTTCACCACTTGCTATTGCTGCTCTTGATCTAAATGGGAAAGTGAAGATGTGGAATCCTGCTGCAGAGCAGCTCTTCGGTTGGCGCGAGCAGGAGGTGTTACACCATTCATTACCTATTGGACCCTACAATCAACCTACCACTACAGAATCATTACAGATGCAGAAGGAAGCATTCATTGGTGAAAGCACCGCCCGTTTCAAGCGTGGCGACAACCTACTTGAGACACGGCGCTGGCGACGTGATGGCACACCTGTCGATATCATCATCTCGACTGCCCCAATACGTAATGCTAAGGGTGCGCTGAGTGGGACAATGGCGGTAATGGCTGATATTACGGAACACAAGCGTGCGGAAGAGGCTTTACGAATCAAGACTGAGCAGTTGGCTGCAGTCACTAATGCTATGACTGCTTATCTAGAGGATGGGAACTGGCAAGAAGCCAGCGCTATGCTGCTGCGCTGTGCGCTTAGTCAAACAGCAAGCACATATGGTTTTACAGGTGTAGTCCTAGCCGGACCTGTGTTACGCATACTTGCTCATGAAGGTGAAGGTGGCTATCTAGAGTTCAATAATTTTAATAACCTATTTGGTAAAGTGATCACAAGTGGTAAAGCAATACTAACCAATTTTCCTGACATCATCTACAGCGCTGGTGGCTTGCCTGATGATCATACTTCTCTCAGTAATTTCCTTGGTGTGCCAATACTGCGTAGTAATGAAGTAGTAGGCTTGATTGTAGTAGCAAACCGTCCTAGTGATTACAGCAATGATCAACAGACCAAGTTAGAGATCCTTGCCCAGGCGGCTGGAGTCCTATACGACAATTACCGCCGCCGAGAGCGTGAAGCTGCGCTTGAGGAAGAGCGCCGAGAGGCTGAAGAACGACTACGCGAGTCGCGTGAACAGTTGCGTGCCCTCTCTGCACACCTACATTCACTCTGGGAAGAGGAACGAACCCGGATTGCACGCGAAATTCATGATGAGGTTGGGCAGGCGCTTACTGCTTTGAAGATCGATCTTACTTGGCTAGGTAAGAAACTTTCTAGCCAACCCGAATTACTACAAAAGATCGGTAAGATGATCGATCTCATAGACAACAAAATACAGGCAGTGCGCAAGATCTCCAGCGAATTGCGACCTGGTGTACTTGATGATCTAGGATTAGTAGCGGCAATCGAATTCGAGGTACAGGAATTTCAAGAACGAACCGGTATCGAATGTGACTTGATTATTGGTGCCGAGGATATTATTTTGTCGCCTACTCATTCCACTGCTATCTTCCGCATTTTGCAAGAGGCGCTTACTAATGTCGCGCGTCATGCAGAAGCGACCAAAGTCGATATTAGCCTGAGTAGAAGTAGCGGCCAGTTACGCTTGGAGGTATGCGATAATGGTAAAGGCATCAGTAACCAGGACGTTGCTAACCCACATTCGCTGGGTTTGATCGGAATGCGTGAGCGTGTGTTGTTATGTGGTGGGGAAGTCCAGATTAGCGGTAGCGCAGGCAATGGCACCATTGTGCGACTAGTTATTCCTGTAAGTGATCAAGCTGCCATTCCAGAAGGAGCAATTACATGATTAAGGTTCTTGTTGCTGATGATCACGCCATTGTACGCGAGGGTCTAAAGCAGATTCTTGCTGAAAATTCCACTATTGTAGTAGCTGGAGAAGCCAGTACGGCACAGGAGGTGATACGCAAGGTACAAACAGGTAGTTGGGATGTAGTGGTGCTTGATATCTCGCTGCCAGATCGTAGTGGCCTAGAGGTGCTCAAACAGATCAAGAATCAGTTCCCTACCCTACCAATACTGGTGTTGACCATGCATGCCGAGGAACAGTATGCTGTACGTGTACTCAAAGCAGGCGCTTCTGGTTATCTAACTAAAGAGAGCGCACCAGAACAGTTGGTCGAAGCACTACAGAAGGTTGCTAGAGGCGGCAGATATGTAAGCGCCTCACTAGCAGAACGGCTGGTCTTTGATCTGCGCTCTGACCCTAACAAGTTACCACATGAATCCCTCTCTGATCGTGAATTCCAGATTCTTTGTATGATTGCTTCTGGTAAAACCCTTACGGAGATTGCGCAAGAACTTTATGTGAGTATCAAGACCGTTAGTACTCATCGTACTAGAATTCTACAGAAGATGGGAATGCGCAATAATGCCGAGCTTATTCATTATGCCATTACTCATAGCTTGATAACCTAGCAGTGATCTTGGCAGCCTATAAAACCCCAGAAAAATTTACCGCTTCAACAATCTCTTGCTGAAGCGGTAAATAATTTTTCTTTAAGTTCTAGCTTGAACTGCAGATTAGAAGTTAACACGAACACCAAATTGCAGTTGTCGCCTGGGTGCCGCTGAAGTAAAGCCTAGCGGCTGAGTTGGAGACTTGGTCTCATCACCCTTTACATCAAAGGTTCTTAGTGGAGTAGTCCCAACAATATTGTTAATACCGAGGAAATTGGTGCGATTGAACAGATTGAATGCCTCAAAAGTGAACTCCAGATATGCCTCGTTCTTAATGGTGACTCTACGCGCCAAACGAGTATCAAAACTGTAGAAGTTCTCTCCGCTACCAGTATTGCGTCCCGCCGCCCCTGGTCGATCGCTTTGTGAACGTCCATCTCCATTAGCATCAAATCCCAACAGTAGATTGAATGGCCTAGCACTTCCTGCTGTGAATATTGGTGCCACAGTCCAGTTACCTAACAGCTTGGCAGTTAATGATTCACCTTTAACAGGACTGTTAAATACTCCACTGATCACGGCGCGATGGCGTTGATCAAAGGCTGAGAGTGAACGGTCAGCCGTGAGATTGAGAGGATTCTGAGCAGCAAAATCGCTATTGAAGTCGGTTACCTCATCAATCGACTTGGAGTAGGTGTAATGAGCATTGATACTGTAGTTGTTGGAGAAACGCTTCTGCACTGAGATGGTCGCGGCGTGATAGAAGGATTTGGCTGTCGATTCATAGACATTATCCTGGAAGCGTAGAGGATTGCGGAAATCGCTCGTCAAGCCTGCCGCGATCTGTACTGGAGTGGGAAAACGGATAAATGTCTTCTGTCCAGTAATGGGATTGACTGGTCCAGTCTGCTTGAACTGATTAATATCACGATTGCGAGTGATACCCTCACCACGAGTAAACAGATAGCTCACCTCAACTGAGAAGCCGGCTACTAGTTCCCTCTCTATTCCCAAGCTTGCCTGATAGGTGGTAGGAGTTTCGTAGTTGGGTTGGGAACGGAAGCGCACTTCCAATGGTGCGCCTGGTCTTGGTCTAACACCAAACTGAGCCAGGTCAGCGGCTGTGATAGCGCGTCTACCAATCACACCTTGAGCCAGCAAGGTCTGATAGACTAGAAAAGAGGTAGGCAATCCTAATGCACCAGAGTTAGCAGTTGCTAGCACAATATTAATCTCAGTGGGATCACCAAAGCCAGCCAACTCTGAGGTCACATTGGTGATTGAACCGATAATGGTACCATTGAAGATACCAGCGCCAGCTCTAATCACAGTCTTACCATCCGAGAAGGGATCCCAAGAAAATCCTACCCGTGGCTGTACATCATTCTTATCTGAGGGTAGGTTGAGCGATTCATCATTGATTGAGAAGCGCAGTCCATAATTGAGAGTGAAATTACGGCGCAGCTTCCAGGTATCCTGTCCATAGAAGGAGTACCTGTTTGAACCATACTTAGAGAATGGATCACCAAAGCCCTGCTGATAGACTACCGGCAGGTTGAGATTGAAAGCCTGTAGAGCATTGATAGGTGTGCTTAATGCGCTGAGCAGGGCAGGATTGTTAGCACTCAAGAAGTTGGTCAACTGATTAAGGAAGTTAGGACCTAGATTGGGATTTAGTGCGATTATGCTGGCGAGTGGAATATTGGCGCCAAAGTTGAATCGACCACCCAAGAATGTATCATTAAAGGTTGATACCTTCTGAACCAGTACAGAGCCACCAAATTTGAAGGTGTGATTGCCACTCACTATCGAGACATTGTCCAGGATGTCATAATGGCGCTCAAATGATCGCGATGGCAAAAAGATATCACGTCCAAAGTTGCCAAACCCCTCTATATTAATCTCTGGTCCTATTGCTTCATTGGGATTGACAGCAAACCGAAAATAACTGTACTGCAGCTTTAGCTCATTAATAATATTTGGACTGAAAAGGTGATTTTCAGAAAATATCAAGTTCCCATTAAAGCTATCGAGCTTTCGACCACGTGAAACGGCTGTGAGTGCGCCAGCAGCCTGATTCTCAAAGACACTGTCATTAAGGTTAAATCGTAGATAACCACTATCCTTCTCACTAAACAGGTGATCGACTCTGCCGGAGAAGTTGGTCTGATTTGAATCAAAGGGGAACTGTCCACTGGCATCACCAAACAGCTTCAAAGTGCGTGGATAGCGCTCTGGTGTGGTTGTCAAGGCTGCTCGCAATCCTGCTGATGCAGGCGCAAACACTGTCCCATCAAGAAAGTTGAACAGCGCCGTCTGTGATGCTGTGGTCCTAAATATACTGGAGTCTGAGAGCAGGTTGACAAATGTTGTCTGCTCTTCATCAAACCGCTCTATCGCTGTAAAGAAGAAGGTCTTGTCTTTAACAATCGGTCCACCAAATGAACCTCCATACTGTTGTCGATTGAATGGTGATTTGTCATTGGGGGAAAAATCAAAGCGATTACGAGCATCAAACTTGTCATCTCTAAAATAACCAAATCCACTGCCATGAAATCCATTTGAGCCTGATTTGGAGATGATGTTGACAATGCCACCAGAAGCCCCACCAAACTCGGCGCTATAACTATTGCGCAACACCTGAAACTCTTGTACCGCTTCCTGGTTTACGGTTGGTAATACTGCGCCTGTGTTAGTATTGGTTTCTGCACCATCTACCGAAACATAGTTGCCACGTCCGTTATTGCCACCAAAGGAGAGTCCAGATTGTGGAGTCTGTGCAACACGAAAATCGGAAGCATCTGCGATATTGTCGGAATCGATTACCCCAGGAGTCAACTGTGCATAGTCTAAATAACTGCGTCTGCTGATTGGCAGATTGGTAATTTGACGCACATCTATCACGGAAGACTGCTGGGTACGGTCAACCTCAATTACCTCAGCGCCCCTGGTCACAGTAATAATTTCAGAAACACCAACAGCATTGAGCTTGATCGGAATACTGGCTTGTTGACCTACAGTTAGTTCAACTTGGACGACATTTGGTTCGAATCCTCCTTCTGCTGCTTCTACCTTTAGTTCATAACGGCTAGGTAGAACGGCAAGGAAGATATAGTTACCTTCAGCATCAGTGGTAGAAGTACGACTGATACCCTTGCCCAAGTCTTTAAGAGTGACACTAGCGCCAGGAATTACCGCTCCAGAAGCATCCGTCACTTGGCCTCGCAGTTCCGCTGTAGAACTGGATGCTTGAGGAAAAACTACGGCAACCCCGATTATCAGCATAAAAGTGAAAAGCAAGAATAGTTGGGTGGGTCTTCTCACTGGAAAATACCTCCTCTAAGTGGTCTAGAAACAGAAACCAGAATAAACTTTATGGAAACCTATTGTAGAAAAATGTAGCTTGAAAAATTAATCTTAGGAGCGTTCTTAAGTATGCTCATTCTATCTATTTTATGCATAATGACCATCCGGTTCAACTTAAATGATCAGGAAGCTTTAGGATGCCATTGCAGATAGGTCTGCTAGCTCCTAGTATCCTTATCCGTCCCAGCCATCTTTAACAGCTTAAATAGAGCTTAATTTCTTAAGTAGGTATGAAGGATGATATAAACCTGTGGGTGAATAGAATTCATCATGTGTGTATTGGAATGCTAATTTCTCCAATAAGCTTCTTGATGATTCATTAGCTGGGTTATGACCAGCAAATAATGCGCTTGCCCCTAGAGTATTAAAGGCATATGCGATCACTGCTTGAGCAGCCTCTTGAGCATAACCATACCCCCAATGAGTCTTGCGTAGATGAACCCCAAGCTCATAAATATCATCCGTTGGCTGATAAGGCCGCAGACCACAGCAACCCGCATGTTCACCCGTGGCTAAGAGAAAAATGGGCCAATACTGAACTCTATGCTGTTCAAAGGTTAATATCTCACGTGATAGTCGTGCTTGTATCTGTTCATATGTGAATGGTCCGCCTATCAATCTAGTCACTTCCGTATCACCCCATAGGCTGAGTGCTAGCTCCAGGTCCTCTTGTCTCCAGCAACGAAATTGCAATCGGGTAGTAGATAAGAAGTAAGCAGTCACATCCCCCTCCAGTTAAAAATCCAAATGTTAGTTACTTAGCCTTAGATATAACTGCTTGTTAGGCAGCCTTTTGATATCATTGCAGCCATATCTATACTAGTGCTCTTAAGCCCCATTCAGTTTCTTGTATGATCCCTGGCTAGGTAAAATCAACTGACATCTGTGGTATATACGAGGATATTATTATCTATTTAGGACTAGTAGGCCAAGTTGCCAGCGCATTCAACCCGTCTGCTGCTGATCTCACATCAATACAATTAGTCAAATCTGGATAGATAATCCATCCAAAAGATAGCCGTTCTTTTCCTATCGTAATTATGCTATCCTAATGGCCGCAAGAGGGGGCAAGGATAATATGAAGATCAAACACTCAACAGACAATGAGCTGATAGCTTTAATAACCGATCTCGAACAAACTCCCGAATATTTACAAGCTGCTTGGCAAGAATTTATCGACCGGTTCGAGTATATAGTAATTAGGACTGCTCGTATTGCTTTTCGCCACTTTGCTCCTCAACAGGAATTTACCATCGAGCAGATTTGTGCCGTGGCAGAACGGGTATTCTCCTACTTAGTACAGGATAAGCTTAAGCCATTGCGGGAATTAGAATACCAACTAGAAAGTGATATAGAGATAGCGCTACAAAAGCTGACC
>JBFLVQ010000290.1:0-11031 GCA_040758525.1 Acidobacteriota bacterium | reverse complement strand
CAGTAACCAACAGGAAACTTAGCTGCGGTTGCCGCCTCTTTGAACCACCAAGCTTTGCCACCTTGTGGAACCTCTATAATACGAAGCACCTGCCAGCTATGATCAGATTTTAGGTAGTCCCAAAATAACATAGCGGCAGTCTCTTCATCTTCAGCAATTAAGTCAAATCTCTCAGAATATGAATTAGCGATTGATGTTAATTCCCTCACAGGAATTTTCCAGATCATTCCTCTGGCCTCTACTAATGGCAATGCCGCTACTAACCGACCTGACTTATTACGACCAATCAGTATGCGTAATTTTGCTTGAGAAAAAAAACTATCGATCAGACTTTGTATATATTCGTGAAAATAGAGAGGAATACGACAGGTTGACTTCACTAGCAGATTCCATTCTTTTTTCAAGCCAATAAATGTTGCCGGATCGGTAACTTCATAAATTTCAAATATGGGTGATAATTTTACTGCTGTTACCATAGTATTGTTTCTCAACGGCACAAACTACTGTTATCTATTGTGCCAAACGGCGACGCGAGCCAAACCAGCTAGTCGCGTTACTAGGCTGCAATTTTGATTCAGTCAGCCGTACATAGAGGGATTCGAAATTATTAACCATTCGCCGGTTGCTGAAGCGATGCGCTACCATTTTGCTAGCATTGGCCGCCAAGTGTGCACCATATTCTCGATCATTGAGTAGGCGTAGCAGCGCGGCAGCCAGTGCATTTGAGTCTCTTGCTGGCACCAATAGACCAGTCTCTCCATCTTTGATAATTTCGACATTACCACCAACATTGGTGGCGACAACTGGCACACCGGCTGCCATCGATTCCAAAATCGCATTTGAGATTCCTTCACTCAAAGATGGTAGTGCGCTAATATTCAGACTAGTGAGTAGGCGTGGCACTTGTTGTGATGCACCTATGAAAACGATATTATTTTCAATACCTAACTCTTTCACTGCAGATAGTAGTTCCGCATTAATATTGGCATCCAATGGACAGCCGCCTATAAGCAAGACACGCAATTGCGGGAAAGTCGCTAACAGTTGTTTGACTGCTTGAAAAAGATAGATATGACCTTTGATTGGCTTGAATACTGCTACCATACCTATTACCGGAGCATCTTCACTGATCCCCAATTGCTGCCGTATCTCAGAACGATCCCTGAGATTACTAAACTGACTCAAGTCGAGACCATTTTCAATTACCGAGATCTTATCTGGTGAAACTTTCTCTCGCGCAACGAGCATTCCCTTAATGGCAACAGCGTTGGTGGTGATGTGATCGACCCAATGAGAAAAGTAACTCTGGCATCGACCATAAGGGGGAAGATATTCGGTGCCGTTCATATCCCGCCGAGAAGTAATGATTATCGGTATACGCGCTAGTAGACCGGCTAACACACCAAAGGTATTGCCTAATAGGCTGAATGTATGTAGCAACTCGATCTTCTTCTCAATAAGAAATTTCCGTAACCGCAACAATTGTCGCACCCCATTGAGATCGCGTAGGCTGGTAATTGGAAAGCTTTCAATTTTGAGCCCATAAGATGCTAGCTCGCACTCTAGTTCTCCGCCCGGTCGAGCAACGGCAATAGAGCAATCGAAGCGATTCCTATCAATACCTTTGACCAATTCGATAATCTGTCTTTCTGTTCCCCCGGTAAAAAAGCCTAAAGTAAAGATTACCATTTTCAATTTGCGATCCATAATCTCCTCAATCTGGTTTAGCTACTTAGTAGGTTGTCATTGATCGATACAAGATGTTGTTGAACTATTGCTGAGATCTCTGCCACGCGCGTCTGCCAACTCTCACTATGCATCTGCCGTGAACGTGCCAATCTAGGACCAACTTGATCTTGTGTCAGTATTACTTCGATCTGATGAATGAAATCGCTGCGATCTGTGGCAATCGATACTAGTTTGCCAAGCGCCTGAGCCTCTGGGATATTGGTTGAAACAACCGGTAATCCGGCCGCCAGGTACTCGCGCATCTTGAGCGGATTGGCATTGAGAGTCAGTTCATTGACAACAAAAGGAATTATCGCGACATCAAAAGCTTTGCAAAAAGATGGTAATGCAGTGTAATCCTGGTGACCTAGACAATAAATATTCTTCAGTCTTTGATCAAACCGGCGATTGCCATCATGGCTCTGTATCTTGCCCAATAACACTATAGACCAATCCGGATGTATTCGGGCAATCTGCTCAATTAACTCTAGATCGATCCAACTTGCGATCAAGCCATGAAAACCGATGATCGGATGCGGCAAGTAGGCAATATCTTCGGCTATCGCCAACGAGGTATCACAGGCTTGTGCGAAATGCTCAACATCAACTCCATGCTGTATCAAATAAGTTTTTGGATTTATCGATCGTTTAGTCTGATAGAGTTTGTTGGCAGAAACAATCACTAAATCAGATTTGCGCAATAACTTTTCTTCAATTTGTGCAATGGTTTGTTGTGAAGCATCGGAAAATTGTGAGTATTCATCAACGCAATGATACAGGATCAACTTCTCGCCCAGATGGCCGACCACATCCGCTGAGGTAGGCACAAAAGTCCAGGTGATGGGATTACGAAAACCAAGACGCAAACAGAGCAGGCGAATTGTTGCCGTGAGGAAGTAGAGATTAAAAATACGAGCGATCAACGAGCCATGAAATGGCAATAGTATTGGAGTAAAGGTCCAGATATTTTGCTGCACTTGTCGTAAGCCACCAACAAACTGAAAAACTTTCTTGATAATGCGATGTAGATCACCATTACTCAAGGTAGGGTTGCGATTGCCGATAGAATTGATCCAAAGTATTCGATTGTGCTTCGCTAACAATGTCATAATATGTTTTTTGCTGAGGGGATCTGCATCCCAATCATTAGCAAAACAGATGATATCCTCTCCGCTTAACATTTCTAAATGCACCTTAATATTTTCGATCGAGATCTTGTTTTTCAACACTGCGCATCAGCAATTGATGTTCCGCTTATTTGATACAACTACTACAATAAACCCGGCGTGATTTTACTCAGTATTGTGAAAATTTATTTGGAGTTTTACTCACTAATCGTATTAAGCGATTAGTAGCAGGGCAGCAGATAACAGGGTTCTACCAGAGTAAATGGACAATGGAATAATGGCATAGTAATTGACTATCACTCCACCAAACCCAGTGTTGAGGCGAACTCGCTAATTTTGTTAGTTAATGGCGAGAAGGTGATAGCTCGCAAAAAATCAGAGTTCAATATATGAGCACTATTGCATTATTTACCTTCTCGCAACACATATATGCCCGTCCGTTGGAGACCAGCAACTATGAGATACCTGATGGCATTAATCTATCTAGCATTCTCTTTATCCTGTTTTTCAATAACCTTAACAGGACAGCCCACTGCCAGTGCGGAAAGCGATCCTCACCTTCCGACTCTACTTGCCACCACCTACACTTCACCAACTGGACAGACCATCTTTGTTGATGACGGCGGGGATCTACAAGCAGCACTAGATCAGGCCCAGGCAGGCGATCAGGTTGTTCTCAAAGCTGGCGCGACTTATATCGGTAACTTTGTTCTACCTCTCAAGAGTGGTTCAGACTATATACATATACGCACTTCAACCGCAGATGAACAACTCTCAACACCAGGAATACGCATTACTCCACAACAAGCTAACTTGATGCCCAAGATAATCACAACCAATAGTGTCGCCGCGATTCGTACGGCGGCAAGAGCACATCATTATCGACTAATCGGACTTGAGATAGCTGTTGCTGAAGATGTAGAACTCAACTATGGTATAGTTTGGCTTGGTGATGGTAGCCAGGTTCAGAATTCTCTTGATCTTGCCCCCCACGATCTCATTATCGATCGTTGTTACATACATGGTAATAGTAGCGGCACTATCTTTCGTGGCATCGCTCTTAATAGCGCAACAACTGCAATTATCGATTCATATATATCACAATGCCATGGAGAAGGATTTGACACTCAGGCAATATGTGGTTGGAATGGTCCCGGGCCATTCAAGATTGTCAATAATTATTTAGAAGGGGCAGGAGAGAATGTCCTGTTTGGCGGTGCTGATCCTGCCATTGAAAATCTCATACCATCAGACATAGAATTTCGGCGTAATCATTGTTTCAAACCGCTCTCTTGGAAGATCGATGACCCTAGTTATGCGGGAATACACTGGACAATAAAGAACCTCCTTGAACTCAAAAATGCGCAAAGGGTATTGATTGACGGTAATATTTTAGAAAATAATTGGCCAGATGGGCAGAATGGATTTGCCATTCTCTTTACCCCTCGCAATCAGGATGGCGCATCACCCTGGAGTGTGGTGCAAGATGTAACCTTTAGTAATAATATCTTACGGCATGTAGCTGCAGGCATAAACATTCTTGGCACCGATGACATTTATCCTAGTCAGCGAACTCAGCGTATCAAGATTATCAATAATCTTTTTCAAGATATGGGAGGAGATAAATGGAAGGGGAGAGGGCGATTCTTACAACTGCTAGCCGGCACCATTAACGTTACTGTAGAAAACAACACGATATTTCAGGCAACAGAGATCATAGTAGCCGATGGTGAACCAACACAAGGTTTCATATATCGTAATAACATTGCACCTCACAACGAATATGGCATAATAGGCACTGATGCAGGCCCTGGCAACAGCACCATCGCTAGATTTTTTCCCAATGGTATTTTTGAGAAGAACATAATTATCGGTAATAGAATAGCGGATCTATATACATCGGTTCCCAACAATTTTTTCCCCGAGTCACTCGAGAAAGTAGGTTTTATCGATCTTGCTAGAGGAAATTTGCAACTCTCCGCCAACAGTCCATATAAAAGCGCCGGGGTAGCGAATATAGATCCTGGCGCAGATATTGACAAGATAGAGAAAGCAATATCTGGCGCAGATAGATTCGTTCCTGTGTCCGTTACTTCAACAGGTGCGACAATATCTTGGTCGATTGATTTACCAGATACTATTCAAATAGAGTATGGTCCGACAGCCTACTATGGCAACACAATAACATTAGCACCGGGAGTAAAAGGGGTTACCTTGTTAGGATTGCCAATGGATAGTTTTTATTACTATCGCATTAAAACCAGTAAGAAGAATGGCAATTATACTATTTGGGGCAGTTACATTTTCACTACTCTGCTTACTTATGGAATAATAGATCCAGTGATAAAAACCGAGGTTGTGGATACTCAAGCAACGATTACTTGGACTACTAGCACAGCCACAACATCACAGATCGAATATGGCAAAACAACCACTTATGGTAAGACCGGACGTGGCAAAAAGAAGCTGTCAACCAGCCATAGGGTCAAACTGAAAGGACTTGCAACAACTACAACTTATCATTATAGGATCAGATCCCAGGATAAAGCGGGTAATCTAATAGTTTCCCCAGATCTCAATTTTTCAATACCTGAAAAATAACCATTGCTAGTTTTGACACCCAGAAGCGCTCCTATTATCCATTTTTTCTTAACCCAGGCTCTCTGCCATTGCCGACTCTAATAAGTTTGTTGCGAATGGCGAACTTGACCAATTCCGTTCGGCTGTGAATGTTGAGTTTGCGCATAAGGTTGGTCTTATGCACAGCTGCAGTTCGCTCACTGATATCGAGATTTGCTGCGATCTCCTTGATCGAATTACCCTCAGCCAGCAGTTTGAGAATCTCGCGCTCACGCGTAGTGAGTCTTTCATAATCAGGGTTTAACCCGGTCAATTTACGATCGCCAAGAAAATCACCCATAACTTTTTTAAGTAGCAGAGGGCTGATAAACTGCCCACCGCGCGTTACTTCACGGATTCCATTGATGAGTTGTGACGATGGCGTATCCTTGAGCACGTAGCCGTCCGCAGATGCTTTCAGACATTGAATAATGTATTCCTGGTCATCATACATAGTAAGAAAAATAATCTTGGTGTTGGGGTGTGTCTTCTTAATCTGCTGTACCGCTTCAATGCTGGAGCGTCCAGGCATACCGATATCCATCAATATCACATCAGGGGCTAATTCTTGAACTTTATTAAGCGCTTCACGGGTATTGGCAGCCTCTCCGATCACTTCCATATCCTGTACAGCATCAAGCATATGATGGATACATTCACGAAAGAGGGTATGATCATCGGTAATAAGTATTCTGATCTTTCTTTTCATTTTAACACCTTATTTTTCGATCATAGGCAACCGGATCTCAATGGTGGTACCCTTGCCTCGCTGAGATGATAGAGAGAATTTGCCGCCTAGTAGTGATACACGTTCTTGCATTCCAAACAGCCCAAATGCTCGCTTGCGTTTAAGCTCTATCAATCGTTCCGTTGAAAATCCGATGCCATTGTCGTTAATGATGATGCCGATTGATTCAGCATCAGAGGATATGCCGACGGCAACTTCACTCGCTTTTGAGTGTCGGGCAGCATTGTTAAGAGCTTCCTGAACAATACGATAGATAGCAACTTCGAGATTGCGTGGCAACCGTTGGAACTCGATGTTCACTTTGAGATGAACCTTCATAGGTAAATAGTCATGCATCGTCTTCACATACCACCTTATCGCACCCGCCAGACCGTAATCATCAAGCATGGCAGGGCCTAAATCAGATATTAGCCGGCGCAACTCTTTGAGAGTCTTCTCAACAAGCTGTATTGCTGCTTTCACTTTCTTGCCAGCAATAATCAGCGAGGAGGGCAATTCTTTCTGAACCATTTCTAGATAGAGCTTAAGCACAAGCAGGGAATGGCTAGTTTCGTCATGCAGTTCTCGTGAAATGCGGCGACGCTCCTCATCCTGAGAAGTCAAAATGTACTCAGTGAGTTCACGTATGCGAATCTCTTTAATGCGTAGTCGTTCCATAAGCAATACTCGCTCGATTGCGAGCACTGCCCGTCCTAATAATGATTCCATCAACTCACGCTCTTTAGGCAGACACTCGAAACGCTTGGCAAACCGGAGCAGAAGTACACCAATAGCCTGAGTCTTTAGCTTAATGGGAAAGACCCAGATTGAGCGTACATGTTTGCGTCGAGAAGGGGAAAGGTTGCGCTCGTTAGTGTGCAAGAAACTCAGTTCATTCTGCTTAAGCGCATTTCGAATGCTGCGCTCGACCAGTCTGCGGCGATGGCGATCAATACGATAACGGCGTGCTAAAGGACGGGTTGTGTCTAGGTTGAAACGGATCTCGTCTGGCTGATCTTCATTGATAAGTATTATACGTCCATTGGTGGCATGCATCGCTTCGATCGAGAGAAGCAGCAATTGATGGAGAAAATCGTCGAGTTGTTCAGTCGCTAGTTGTGCATCCATAACGGAGAGGAGCGCTTCTGTGCCTTTACTCTCAATACTGGAATAAGCCTGATGTGCAACCATCATCTCAACCATTTGTAATTGCTCGAGTGCGCTGATAATACGATCGGCAACGGTTGAATCGGGATAACGCATACGTAAAAGTGCCCGGGCTTTTTGTAAATAAAGGCGCAGTGAAGTGGAGAGTTTTTTCTCTGGCACACCTAGCTTGGCCAGTCGCTGACCATAGTAACTTACTTTCTCATAACAAGCCTCCAGATCGCCCTTCTTGAGACAGTCGGCAAGTGTACCCATATTGAACTTGTTGAGGTACTTAATGATCTGCTCAGGATCTTCAGGGTAGATCTGCTGGTAAGATTGTCTCCAGTTGTTGGATAACTCAGTAAGATAGGGCCACAATTGATGCGCCGCTGTCTCCAACATACTTCTCGTTTTATGGTTTAGTGATGTCATAATGTCCCCACTATAAAAATAGTTATTATCTACACAACCACTGTGCCAGATAATTAATGTTCCGTAATAAACTGAGAACCATAATGGAAACCTGCTCTCTGTCCTATCTGAAAAAAACACCTCTTTTAGGCAGGGTGAATGGGAGTTGGGAATAACAGAAGAGGAAAAATATAGCTATCGCCATAGAGATGGTCTTGCGCTTCCCTAATAAAATTTTAGTCTGCTTCTAAGCCATTTACTCTATTTTGCTGGCCCGGGTTTTATCATAAAACTGAAGCTCAAATCAGCAACTCCAAATTTAGAAAAGTGTTCTGGTTGTATAACTCACAAAATAAGACGCTTTGCAGCTTGATCCGGTTAGCGCACTAAGCGCTGAAAGTCTCTACCATTTCTTGCAAGCTGTAGCATCTGTACGTTTTATACCAAACACCCAATCCCTAAATCAGGAGCTACTGAGGGCAAAGAAATGTCGCCGAGTTACTAGAGAAAGAGAGTCTGTTAATAGCTGAAGTCTTTTGTCTACCTACACGCTTGGCAGGTTTATAGAGCTTCAATGCGGATCCGTTGAAACAGATCTGAGGAGGGAATGTGTTTAAAATTAGAGACTGGAAATTGTGTACTTTAATTATTGTTGTCAGCCTGTTCGTACTAAGTGTAGCAGTACCCTTAAAGAATGGTGTTAAAGCCGCCCTGACAACTTACGAGCCGAAGACACCGGGGGCCGTTTCGCAACCACCTAAAGGAGGAAACTATATCGACCCTGTTTTCGGTACCAAGATAATTCGTCTTACCGACGCTGCTGATGGAGGCACTTCAAACATTGCATACTCCTATTGGCCTGCTTTTAACAGCAATTCCACCAAGCTTATTATTGCGCATGATTGGAACCCATATCTGTATAGTTTCGATCCGGTTACTCATGCTTTCAATAAGCTCTACCCTGTTTTTAACTGCTCTTGTCAAGAGATGCGTTGGGAGGGTATGACCTGGTCAACTACCGATCCGGATATTATCTATGGCATATCCGGTTATCTCTCGAATGTGCAATTGAGAGCTTATAATGTTGTCACCAAACAGTATGTATTTACTAAAGATTTTGCCGCTGTAGGGATAACTGGGGGAATCGTATATCAGATGTCGAAGGCGCGCTCGAACGATCGTTATTTCTCATTTCACTGGCGTCCTAGCGAAACTTCTGCGATCAAATATGCAGTAGTATATGACAAAGTGTTAGATCAGACTTATCTCTTTGATGTCACCAATCCCACTTATGGTGTACCAGGTTTTGATGAATGCCGTCTGGATCGTGATGGTAATTATCTGGTAATGGGTACCGGGCAAGAGATCTATGTTTGGAAGTTTGCCACACAAACACCTTCTCAACGCATTAAGGTCGCTTACAATAATATAGAACGGGCGGGCGGCCATACCGATCTCGGAGGAGGTATTTTGGTGCAGACTGATACTTGGGGGAGCAATGGAAATCGCTTAATCAGGCGACCACTCACAACACCAGGAAGCTGGAACCAACTCTTCGATTCCGGTATTTCTGACTGGACTACAGATCATCATATTTCCATGTGTGGACCGAATGATAACTGGGCATTAATTTCCACCAGGAGCTATTCTGCCAACTATTCCAAGCCATTTACCAATGAGATCTTCTTGATTAAAATGGATGGCTCTGGCCAAGTTCAGCGCCTTGCTCATCACCGCTCATCACTGAGTGAATACTGGCGAACGCCACGCGCCAATCTTTCCCCAGACGGTAAATTCTTCGCTTTCAATTCAGATTGGGGTGGCGGTCATAATGATGTTTATGTTGGTGTATTACCAACAGGATTGTGGGATACAGGGGTACCTAATCCTGGCCCGCCAACAGTTACAGCTAGTGCCACTCCCATTAGTGGAACAGCCCCTCTTAATGTCAGCCTAACTGGATCAGCCAGTAGCCCTAATGGGTTGATCACTAGTTATAACTGGACTTTTGGAGACGGTACAACTGGCACCGGTCCGTCTGTCACGCACACCTACAATAATGCTGGTACTTTTACGGCTACGCTCACTGTTACCGACAATGCTAATCAGACCGCATCCAAGAGCCTTACGATCACAGTTACCCCACCTATCGTGATAGGAGTACCCACAGCACGCTTGACTGCCAGTGTTACTACAGGGTTTGCACCCCTTAGTGTGATACTTGATGGTAGCACATCAAGCTCGCCTAATGGGGCAATTACTGAATATAAATGGGATTTTGGCGATGGTACGATCTTCAGTGGAAAGACCATGACACATATCTATAAGGCAGCAGGCAGCTACAACACGGTATTGACAGTTAAGGATGTTGCTGGTCAGACTGGCAGCGCCAGTCTGCTCATAAAAGTAACATCAAATGTCAGTACTACAATCAGTTTTGTTAACGGCGATGGCAAGCTTGCCTCTACAACTTATGATGTGGGAGTAATAACAACCTATCCAACCTATACCATCGATACCACGCTTGACGGACGTGTTGGCAGCAGAAGCGGTAATATTACGCTTATCGCAATGCCGAATCTCATCGGCAACAGTTCAGGCCAGATCCCGACTGGCGCTACCATTGTATCAGCAACACTACAGCTTAAGATCTATGGTTCACAAGCAACTCAGCTCGCTGCCGCTCGTATCTTGGATCCCGATCGCCTAGGGATGTGGTTCACTGGCTCAACAATTAGCAACTACAATGCTGGTGTCTCTTATGGCTATCGTGACGCACGCAACGGCATGATGAAGAAGTGGAGCAATACTGCTACCTCACTTATTGCTGTACTGGCAACTGCTGATAGTAGTGTGACGCTTACTGGCAGTGAGCCGGCCGGCACCCTAATCAATCTAAATGTGACACCATCGGTTACCGCTTGGGCTAATAGAGCAATTAATCAGGGTTGGGCTATCAGAGCCCTGACTACTACGGCAACTCCGATCTACATCTATGATTCCCAATACGGAAATGGTTTTGCGCCAAAACTCACGGTGACTTATACTTTGGCAAAATAGTGACGAAGAAGAGATTTGCCACAAAGATACTACTATCTTTGTAGCGGATCTCTTCTTACTTTCCTTCAATTTGAAACCGGCAAGAAAAACCGGCTGATCTTTTGAAAAATCTCTTTCACTATCTGTTGCTCCTCTATTGAGAAGATTTGGAAGCGCACCCCCAGGAGTAGAAACGTAAGACCATAGATCGGAGCAGTAACAAAGAGTGTT
>JBFLVQ010000289.1:0-11056 GCA_040758525.1 Acidobacteriota bacterium | reverse complement strand
CAAATCCTCGATTCACGACCAAGAATAATTATTGACGATCAGGGTATTTTGGATCGTACCCTAGGTGTAGGATTAATACCTTGGAATGAGATTGACGCTGCTTACCTAAATTCAATTAATGGTAACTATTTTATTAGTCTGGAACTGAGGAACCCTGAGATATTTCTTGCCCGCCTCTCTAATGTGCAACGTAAACTTGCCTCTGCCAACCGGGCATTAGGGTTTTCCGATATTAATGTAAACCTCTCGGGCGTAGACAAGCGTAGCGAGGAGATCTTTAAAGTGGTTACACAACGCTGTCTGGAACGTTCCTACAAAAAGTCTTCTTGATAGTTATGAACAATATTCACAAGACACGTTTGCGTCCTTGGGCAATCTTCACTGTGGTTGGTGCACTACCAAGTATTGCTACATTAATTGGATTTGGTGGTAGTTGGTGGTGGGCATTCGATCTTTTTGCCAATTTTCGTGTGCAATATCTTCTTTCTCTAACCATCCTCACATTGCTACTAGTGGTGAGTAAGAAGTTTCGTTTTGCCATCGCTTATGGTCTATTTGCACTCGTCAACTTAACGCTTATTCTTCCTTACTACTGGCCTTTCTGGAGCAGCGAGACAGTTAAGGACAATTCGCTTCCGGTACTACGAGCTATATCTATCAATGTACATAAAAATAATCGACGCTTTGATCTTGTCAAAAAGTTTGTTCAGGAGAAGTCTCCTACTTTCTTACTGCTTGAAGAGGTCAATTCCACTTGGTTAGAGAATCTTGCCGAAGTGAGTCTTTCTTATCCTTACACTAAACATTACCCACGCGATGACAATTTTGGTGTCGCATTCTATAGCAAGATCCCTTGGACAAAATGTGAAATCCTTCAACTAGGCAATGCTGGTGTCCCTTCTGTGATGGCACAGTTTGAGATTGATGGTAAGCAGTTGACATTGATCGGCACACACCCTCTTCCTCCTGTCAACAGTGAGTATGCATCGATGCGTAATAATCAAATGGAGGTATTGGCCAGGTATATGCAGATTACTCCAGGGGCAAAGTTGTTGATAGGAGATCTCAATGCCACCCCCTGGTCTTATGGTTTCCAGAAGTTATTAGATGGCAAGATATTGAGAGATAGTGCCAATGGCAGTGGTATTCAACCGACCTGGCCTACGGATTCGCCATTAATGCTTATTCCCATTGACCATTGCTTGGTGTCTGCAGATTTAAAGGTAATTGGTCGGCATATTGGCTATAATGTTGGATCAGATCATTACCCTTTAGTGATAGATTTTGCATTGGCGCGATAAACCTAGATAAAACGAAAGGGGTGGAACAGATGCCTGTCTATTGTCCTAAATGCGGTACGCAGAACTATGATTTGGCACAATACTGTGTTAATTGCCAGACCCCCTTTACGACAGGTGGCGGCTACCAACCCAGTTATATGCAGGCGCCGCCCGATTACAGTATGCAGAATTGGAAACAGATGGGTGCGGATAAGAAGATCTCGGCTGGTATCTGCGCTATTTTGCTGGGCGGGTTTGGCGTACATAAATTCATTCTTGGCTATAATACCGAAGGTCTTATTATGCTGCTGGTAACACTATTGACCTGCGGGTTTGGAGCTATTGTCACTAGTGTAATTGGTATCATTGAAGGCATCCTCTATCTAACCAAATCTGACGAAGATTTTGTCCGCACCTATGTACAAAATAAGAAAGGCTGGTTCTAACGATTTTCAATCTATCACCATTGCCTCAGCCTCAATCTCTACCAACATTGCCGGATCGATCAAGCGACTGATCTCTATCATGCTTGTGGTAGGGCGAATGTTACCAAAAAACTCTCCATGTGCCTTACCAATCTGTTCCCAATTACTAATATCGGTGACAAATATACGTGTACGTACAACATTCTCTAGACTGGCACCGGCTGCTGTTAATGCTGTGGCAATATTTTTGATCGTCTGTACAGTCTGTGCATAAGCATCCCCAGCACCAACGATCTTGCCCTCTGAATCGGTCGAGGTAGTACCAGAAACATGTATGTAATTGCCGACTCTTACGGCGCGTGAATAACCTACTGTAGGCTCCCATTTCGTGCCTGAGGAGATATTTTTACGTGCCGATGTCTCTTTTAAGAGTGCATCCGCCTTAGCAGCAAAGATAAAATCGCTTTCTGTAAGACCATCGATCTTATGTGTCCAGATCGTTATCTTCACCTTGCCCCAAGCAAGGTAGATATCAGGATGATGGTTTTCTACTTCTGCCATTTCCCCAACTTTAACAGTAAAATCTAGCGCAGCGCGGAAATTCTTAAACCTATACTCCTTCTCTAAATGGTGTGCACTGATAACCTGCCAACCACCACCCAATTTCTCCTGCAGCTTATTCAACTCCTCGCCTTGTAATGGAGGTACGCCTCCTTTACAAGGAACACAGCTCTTTTTAGCCAATTCGCTCATTTATTACTCTCCTTTGGTTCAAATGACTATTCTTGACGACCCCAAGGTGGCTCGTGAATCAATTCCACAGGGTAAGTCAGGTATTGTGACATTATTGCTTCTACCGTGTCACGCCGGCTTCTCGATATATTGCAGATTAGCAACCAATCACATTGAGTATGGAAAGGGTAACGGTAATCTCCAGTATCGTTTCGATTCGCTGTGATCAAAAGAGTGGCGCGGCTATGCTCATCAAAAGCGCGCCAATCTTGATGATAGAGAAAATAGGATGTACCTGTAACACTCTTCTTAAAAGGATAACCTAATCCTTGTGTAAGCTTCTGCGCTATCGTAACAGCATCGCTGGCGCCAACAAAGCCAAAGACATGACAATGGTAACCATGAACCAATCCTGCCAGGAATTGTGCGAAATCTGTTGCCAGTATCACTTCCTGTTTTGACTTATTATCGATCCAGACTACAGATGGTTCACTCAATGGACCACAATCACGATAGTCTAGACAGACCCAATAATGGCCATGCCAGCAAAGCGGCAGTACACCTGTAGGTAATCTATGCTGTGCAATCATTGTAGGTGTATCAAGAATGCTATTATGTGGACCAATACCCATAATGTGATCGACCATTACATGATCTTCTGCCCACTGTGTAGCAACAGACGTTGGGTGTGTATCATAACGCAAATAGCCACCATTTTGGACTTTTAGGATCTCTATATAGGTTTGTGGCAGTGAAACTGCCAACCGCTCTTGCGCCTCTTCTATTTGCTCATCTGTAAGCGGTGAGTGGGTAAACTCTGGCGCAGGCGGCAACCAAAAATAGTCTCTCACGCTAAACCTCCTTTGTGATTTATAGAATATTAAAAGTTCAAACCTATTCTCTGTGCATGTTCGGCAAGCCGTTCACCTACTTGTAGAGCAAGCGCCAGCGCGGCGCGACCATCCTCACCGCTGACTAGGGGTGGCTGAGCTGTCATTAACGCTTGTACAAAGGCTGCCAATTCAGCACGCAATGGTTCATCAGAGACAACCGGCAAAGCACGCGCTTCAATCTCAGGGACTCCCTTTCCATCCGTTGGCATACGTCGCAAGCTCCATATGCCAGCCTGCTGATTAAGATAATCTAGCGATATGTAGTCATGTGGTTGAAACAGTCTCAGCTTACGAACCTTTTCGTTAGAGATACGACTTGCTGTGATATTGGCAATACAGCCATTAGCAAATTCCAATCGCGCATTAGCAATATCGACACGCGATGAGATTACTGGAATACCAGCAGCACTAATATTAATCACAGGCGATTTTACAAACCAAGCGATCACATCTAGATCATGAATCATTAAATCCATCACCACATCTATATCGAGACTACGTGGTGAAAAGAGGCTTAAGCGATGTGTTTCAAAGAAACGTGGTAATGTGATAATTTCACGTACAGCAATAACTGCAGGATTAAAACGTTCTAGATGGCCTATCTGTAGATAGACGCCATGACGACGTGCAGTATTAATTAGCTCATCAGCCTCAGTCAGCGTACGCGCAATAGGCTTTTCCACTAATACGGCGATACCTTGACTAAGCAGTTCACAACCAATTGTACAATGGTCTACGGTAGGCACCGCTAGACTGGCTGCATCAATCTTACCAATCAATTCACGGTAATCTCTGTAAAAATCGCTGCCATACTCGGCAGCAACACTACGACCACGATCCTCGTTAATATCGCATACACCAACCAGCTTTACACCTTCTAGGTTGGCATAAATTCTCGCATGGTGACGGCCTAAATGGCCAACTCCAATTACAGCTACTCTAATCATCTCTTATTCCTTTATCTACAATCTCTCCGCCGATTGAGTACTAGTATCTATTTGTGCCAATTCAGCAATAAACTCCCCAGCGGCGGCACGCGCTTGCCTATCTACTTGCAATACTTCTTCGATCGATGTAGGGGCTGAGCTAGCTTCCTGTTCACAACGATTGATTAGATGGTTAATCACTCGTGTGATATCGGTAAAGCGGATCTGTTCGGCAAGAAATGCTGCTACTGCTACCTCATTAGCAGCATTGAGGACAGCAGGAGCAATACCGCCCAATCGTAGTGCCCGGTAGGCCAACTCTATAGCTGGAAAGCGATCTTGGGCAGGAGGAAAAAACTCCAACTTCTGCAGTAGAGTCAGATCTAGACGTGGCAAGTCTAGCGGTAATCTTTCTGGATAGGTGAGCGCATACTGGATTGGTAAACGCATATCCGTGCGTCCCATCTGTGCAAGCACAGAGCCATCTACTAATTCGATCATAGAGTGCACGATCGATTGTGGATGTATCAGAATATCGATCTGATCCGGGGCAAACCCAAACAGCCAATGTGCTTCGATCACTTCTAGCCCTTTGTTCATTAGTGTTGCTGAATCGATCGTAATCTTATTACCCATACGCCAGGTAGGATGTTGTAGCGCCTCTGCTACACTGACATGTTCCATCTCTGCTTTTGAGATAGTACGAAATGGCCCACCTGAAGCAGTAAGGATGAGACGGCGTACCTCATGTGATTGTTCGCCGCGTAGACATTGGTGTAATGCATTATGTTCACTATCAACAGGTAAGATCTCTGCATTGGCGGCAGCGGCTTGTCGTTGCATCAATGCACCTGCCATCACCAATGGTTCTTTATTGGCAATTGCGACACGCCGCCCTAGCGCTAGCGCTTGGTAGGTAGGCAGCAGTCCTAATGCGCCAACAGTTGCTGATACAACGATCTCAGCACGCTTATGAGTAGCAACCGCGACCATTCCCTCTACACCATAGCGTATTTCTGGAGTCGTTTTGTGAATTGCATTGAGTCGCTCAGTAAGTATATGGGCATTCTGTTGATCGGCAACTGCCACCAATTCTGGTTGGTAACGCACAATCTGCTCAGCCAGCAGTTCACTGTTTGTGCCTGCCGAGAGCGCTACCACTTTGAAGCGGGGGGCAAGTCGATCAATCACATCAAGTGTGTTGCGTCCAATCGATCCCGTTGAGCCAAGTATTGCCACTTGCTGCATACGCCAACCTCATTTGCCTACATTGAAATCTTCGTTACTGCGATGCCTGAAAGCATTGAGTTTGTCCGTAAAACACGATATGCTCAGCTCATTTAACACTAAGCATAAAATGAAGCGATAATAACAGTCATGATACAACGAATCCATTATTTCTTCCTGTTGTTTTTGCTCTTAACAGTCGTGTCAGCTTCCGCCTGCAAATCACGTACCTCCAGCAATACAACGACACCTACGGCTACTAAAACAGAGAAGGACGATGACATAGGACCAGAGAATATTAAGATCTTCAACTCCGATGGTAAACCAATTCTTAAGCTCAAAGAGAAGGCTTATGGCTATAAATTGTATCAGCTTGATGATAGCGATCCCCCTGATCAACAGCCAATTGGTAAGCTTAAATTTGATGAGGGAAATATTAAACTTGAGGACGCCACTGGTAAAGTGATCTACAAGTTTAGGGCAAACGAGAATAAGATAAAGATTGAGGATATTGCTGGACAATTGCTCTACAGCCTACAACCCCAAGATAGTGGTTTTAAGCTGGAAGATGCTAACGGTCAAACTTTCTACTCTGTTAAGGTAGATGCGAGCGGCTATCAAGTAACCGATAGCACCGCACAGCTACTTACTAAGATCAAACCGAACGGTGCACGTATTGCACTAGAATCGGCAGCAGGCAACACGACGATGGAGGTTAAAGGGCTTAACAATCCCCTCGCAATCTCTGCGCTGGCATTTGAGAAACTTGATCAGCAGCAGCGCATGGCGTTGATGATCCTGCTTAATCGCAAAGGGAAATCTTGGCATTAACGATTTTTCCTACGATTCAGATCATTTATGCTTGCTGATAACACCGTTTTACAGAACCGCTATTTGATTATACGGCTGATTGCACAAGGAGGCATGGGCGCCGTCTATCAAGCCACTGATCAACGTCTTGGCAGTACAGTCGCATTGAAAGAGACATTCTTTTCTGATGAGAAGTTGAAGCGTGCTTTTGAGCGTGAAGCGCGTTTGTTGGCTGGTTTGCGCCACTCTGTATTGCCAAAAGTGAGTGATCACTTTACCGAAGAGAACGGTCAATTCCTGGTAATGGAATATATTTCTGGCAAAGATCTAGCCGAGTTGATGTCGGAACGTGGCCGCCCCTTTTCTGTCGAGGAGGTTTTACACTGGAGCGATCATCTACTTGATGCTCTCAACTATCTACATACACAACAACCACCAATCATTCATCATGATATTAAGCCGCAGAATTTGAAACTGACTGAGCGTAGCGAGATCGTACTGCTCGACTTTGGACTTGCCAAAGGTGCACCACAAACAGCAAGCCTTACCACTAGCAGCGTGCTTGGCTATACTCCACAATATGCGCCTTTGGAACAGATTCAAGGCGCTGGTACGGATGCACGTAGTGACCTATACTCGCTAGCAGCAACACTCTATCATCTGTTAACCGGTATGCCACCCGTCGATGCACTGGCACGGGTCGCCAGTTTAGTGTCTGGTCAACCTGATCCCTTGCGTCCTGCGCACCAACTGAATCCCAGTATCCCACCACAAGTTGCTGCAGTATTGATGCAGGCAATGGCGCAGAATCGCGAACAAAGACCTGCCAACGCTGCGATAATGCGTGTAGCACTAAAGCAAGCCGCCCGTCAGGCATTTGACCGTCTCCCTACTAATGAAGATATCAAGACCGTAGTTGCGCCGGTATCAACCGTAGAGAATCGATTAACGCAAGCACAAGAACGTAAAGTCACTGTGCCAGCAACTCAGTTGACACAACCATCTGCTACCGGAAAGCCCTGGTTATGGGCTATTATTGGCGGTTCTGGTCTGTTTCTAATTGCTTTAATCATTGTAGGAGCAATTGCCGTTAAACAGCTCTTTCCTACATCAAATAACAGACCTACTCCAACACCTACGCCTCAACCTACAAACATCTATCCGCAACCACAGTCACAGCCGCAGCCACAACCACGGCCACAACAACAACCTAATCCTATTGTTGTGCCGGAGATTACTAATCGACCACAAACAGGGGATAGAGCAGCAACGGCTGAGATCAAGATTGTAAGAGGCGAATTGTTGAACAGCAGTGACATTGCCGACCTTACCAAACCCGAGTTACGACGCTTGCGTAATGCAGTCTATGCTCGTCATGGCCGCACTTTCAAAACTCCAGAACTACAGGAATATTTTAATCGTCAACCTTGGTATAGACCTCGTTATGACTATAGCGAAACCGATCTATCATCCAATGATCTCGCTAACATCAATCTGATTCAAGCTAATGAGTAACCATTCTATCTACCATTCATTGTCGCTACTATTGTTAATCAGTCTTAGTTGTCAATCCAGCAGTGATCTGACACGTCCGCAAGAGGTCGCACAACCCAACCAGGTAAAGGTTAATACTCCTGCTAAAGCTGAGAATCCTTGTCTAGAGTTCGATAAAGTGAACACGTTAGTGCGAGATGGTTTGATCGATCGGAAAGAGGCACAGAACAAGATTCGTGAATTGATCCCAAAGATACGAGACTATTTTCAGGCTCGCGGCGGCCATAACACAACACCTGAGAATTGGATCTTCCCAGTAAAAGGCTATGGACCAAAAGCGATCGGAGGTAGCAATGGTAATGGCTACCTCCCCAAAGGCTACGATTATTTTGATGGCAATAAGCATGGTGGTCATCCGGCACACGATATTTTTATCAATGATCGCAATCAAGATGAATTGGACGACACAAATGGTAAACTGGTCGAGATTCTCTCTATGACGAGTGGTGTGGTAGTAGCTCGTGCCAATGAATGGCAGCCTGGCAGTGAATTGCGAGGCGGTAAATATATCTATATCTATAATCCAGCCACAAATGGTCTCTTTTATTATGCTCATAACCGAGAAATTTTTCCCGAATTGGGCGCAATTGTTAAGCCTGGTGATGTGATTGCGACAATGGGACGTAGTGGTAAGAATGCTGCTGCTACACGTTCGCCTACGCATCTACATATTACCTATTTGATCATTGAGGATGGCTATCCCAAACCTAAGGATCTTTATCAAGCGTTGCTTTCTGCTGTACGTAAATGATTGCGCAGAGTTGCTCTGTGTTATTCTGTATACCCTGTGTTAACATCTTGGTCACTTTTCAATAGAAGGATCTTATATGAAAGTTTTAGAACTGTTGCGCAACCGTGCTGCTTCCGATCGACAACATATTGTATTACCAGAAGGTGAAGACAACCGTACAATACAGGCTGCTGCTGATATTACTAGACTACATATTGCCAAAGTTACACTACTTGGTAATGCAGACAAGATCTCTACTCAGGCGCGCACACTAGGTGTTTCATTGGCAAATGTCGAAGTGATCGACCATCGGCGCGCAGCAGAATTTGATAAATATGTCCAGCATCTACTCGAATTGCGGCGCGCAAAAGGAATGACGCTGGAAGAAGCAGAACGCACCCTGCAAGATCCACTCTACTTCGGCAATATGATGGTGCGTGAGGGGCGTGCGGATGGCTCTGTTGCTGGCGCAACCAATACTACTGCACATACAGTACGCGCAGCACTACAGGTAATAGGATTGAAGAAAGGCTTTAAGATTGTCTCAAGCTTTTTCATTATGGTTGTAGCTAATTGTCCTTATGGTGCCGACGGCAATTTCATTTATGCTGATTGCGGTGTGGTTATTGATCCCAATGCCGTAGAACTGGCCGAAATTGCCATTGCCTCTGCAGAGAGTACTCGTACTCTGTTGGGTGTTGAACCAAAAGTTGCATTGCTTAGTTTCTCAACCAAAGGTAGTGCCACCCACCCACTGGTAAACAAAGTAGTCGAGGCAGTGCGCACAGTACGTGCGCGTGCGCCAGAGCTAGCGGTGGATGGCGAGTTACAGGTTGATGCTGCGCTGGTTACTAGTATTGCTGCCAGTAAGGCTCCTGGCAGCGCGGTGGCGGGACAGGCAAATACGCTTATCTTCCCTAATCTGGAGGCAGGTAATATTGCTTATAAATTGACTGAAAGGTTAGCGGGTGCGACCGCTATTGGACCAATATTGCAAGGTCTGGATCGGCCAGCCAATGATCTATCACGTGGATGTAAGAGTGAAGATATTGTTGATGCGGTAGCAATCACGGCAGTGCAAGCACAGGCCCGTAAACGCGAGTCGGCTCACTCGAAATAGAGTTCCACAATTCTATTAGTAGCATCCAGCACAGCGCGCGCTGCGGTTTCGATCAACTCGCCTCGTACTTGGCAAGCACCTGTGGCAGCGCGTGCTTCATCATTAACATTCACATCGATGAGTACCATAATGATTTCGCGGTCAATCTTTTCTAACTTCTGCCGCTCAATAAAGAGCAGATCCATCTTTAACCGTTCATCAGTAGCCTTCTGTAGTGCATCAATAGTACTGAGTGCAGCAAGCATTACTTGATAGTCTGGCTCATCGGGTCCTGTACGTTCTCCTACAATTGTCTTACGTTTACAGATCAATTGAACACTTACACAACATTGTCCAGGTTCACGCTTGGTTAGTTTCACTTCTTTTAACTTGATCAGTCGCCCAGACTTTTGTGTTGTTGCCGCTTTCTGCTTTGCTGTCGGTTTAGATCTCATGGCAAGCGATTATGCAGCAAAAAAATCTTCTTTTCAACTTTGATTTATTGCTAAGAAAAAAATGGTAGCTAGTAATGCATTTGCGGTTACCCTAACTTGTGATAGAGTAGCGAAAAATCCTGAAAAAAGAGGGCTGATGGATTCCCACAGTGGTGCGACTAGCAAAGCTGCACAATTACTAACATCCAACTACTCACGTGGTATTACCTATTGTAGTGCGACCATCTTTATTCTACTGGCAGTCTATTTTGGCTGGCTTTGCAATAACCTTACTGTCCATTATTACGATAGTTTTCAAGATCTCAATAGTGCTAAGGCATTTGTTGGTCTGGATAGCTACTACGATTATACCCGTCCACCATTTCCTCAACTACTGCTTGCTCAGATTATGCTTATCTATCGTATCAGCGAGAGTAGTTTCTGGTTAGAACGCGCACCTTACTTCTTTATCTTGATCATCAATGCCTTTGCCGTGATAAGTGTCTGGCGATTGTTACGAGCAGGATTAGGACGAGAGATTGCACTGATAATGACAGTACTGCTAGTGCTCAATCGTGTTGTCTTTCACTACTTGCCATTTGTGTTAGCAGATCTATTAGGAATGGGTCTGGTAGCAGCGCTGGCGCTTGACTGCTATAACCTGGCCCACTACAAGCGTATAAAATATGCGATATTGACCGGTTGCTGGTTAGGATTGGCACTGTCAACCAAACAACAGTTAGCAATGCTCTGCTTGGCGCCTCCGCTCTTTCTATTTACAGAGTGGATTGTACGTGAGGAAGGAAGACTGAGATTCAGATTCCAATTGCAACAGATCGGTTGGCTTGTATTAATAGCAATCTGTTCTGCTACTGTCTTTCTATTGCTTTATCAGATCGCGCTCTGGCTTGTACCTGCATACCGATCTGAACCTCTCTTTAGCCAT
>JBFLVQ010000288.1:0-11058 GCA_040758525.1 Acidobacteriota bacterium | reverse complement strand
TCTAATGAACCAGAGGCAAGCTCGCAAAACCGGTTAACACCGGAAGTCAACGCGAACCTGGTAGTACTTCTGTAGGATACTGTCGTGAGACAGCATCTCGAACCCAGGAAGCATCCGGCCTTTAGGCCGGTGAGGTTCACTGCAAATAAGCATTAATTCTGCTATGACGGCGTGCCCACGTATTCGCGCAAGAAACGTCCTGTATATGAAAACTCGACTTTGGCAATATCTTCGGGCGTACCAATAGCGACTATGTGGCCGCCGTGTTCACCACCTTCTAATCCTAAATCGATGATCCAGTCAGCCGTCTTGATAACATCTAGGTTATGCTCAATGATAATTATTGATGCCCCTGCATCAAGCAGACGTTTGAAAGAATTGAGCAGTTTGTTGATATCATCAAAATGTAGCCCTGTAGTTGGTTCATCAAAGATAAAGAGTGCATGTTCGCTAGTACGTTTAGAGAGGAAAGAGGCTAATTTAACACGTTGTGCTTCACCACCAGAAAGTGTAGTGGCAGATTGTCCTAGTCGTAAGTAACCCAATCCAACATCATCCAATACGCGCAAGCGATTAGCAACACGTGGTACGCCATTGAAGAAGGCAATCGCTTCGTGCACGGTCAATTGTAGCACTTCATGAATATTACGATTGTGATATTTAATATCTAATAATGATGGTTTGAAGCGTGTTCCTTTGCATTCTTCACATACTAGTTCAACATCAGCAAGAAATTGCATCTCGACAGTGACGGTGCCATCTCCTTGACAGGTTTCACAACGTCCACCAGGAACATTAAAACTAAAATGGCTAGCATCATAGCCACGTAGTTTTGCCTCTTTGGTAGTAGCAAATACTTCGCGTATAGCATCGTAGACTTTTATATAGGTTACTGGATTAGAGCGAGGTGTACGACCAATTGGTGATTGATCTACTAGGATCACTTCGCTAAGGAATTTGCCACCTTCTATACGTTGGAAACTACCAGTCTTATCCTGCCACTCACCACGCTGTTTTTTCAAACCAGCATAAATGACATCATGCACAAGTGTTGATTTGCCTGAACCAGAGACACCTGTGATACAGACCATCATACCAAGTGGGATCTCTATATCGATGTTCTTGAGATTGTGCTCGCTCGCGCCATAAATGCAGAGCTTTTTCGCGGTAGGAGTACGACGCGTTTTAGGCAGCTTTATCTCTAATTCATTACGTAGATACTTTCCTGTTAGCGAGGTTTCATGTTTAAGCAATCCTTTCAGAGAGCCTTCATAAACAATCTCACCACCTAATTCACCAGCGCCTAGACCTACATCAATAACATAATCAGCAGCAGTGATCATTGCTGGTTCATGCTCAACGACCAGTACCGTATTACCTATATCACGCAGGTTTTTCAGTAGGTTGATAAGTCGCTGGTTATCTCGTGGATGTAGTCCTATACTTGGTTCATCCAGCACATAGAGTGCACCAACCAGTGATGAGCCTAGATTGGTGGCCAGTTGTATACGTTGGGCTTCACCGCCTGAGAGGGTACTGGCCAGTCGATCAAGGGTAAGATAATCGAGTCCTACATCAAATAAGAAACGCAATCGCCGTTTGATCTCTATAAGAAGGCGATCAGCAATGGTTAATTCCATTTTTGTCAAAGTTAGCTCATCAAAAAACCGAACTGCTTCTCCCACACTCAGCGCAGTAATCTCAGTAAGGCTACGACCGCCTACTTTAACAGCACGCGCCTCTTGGCGTAGACGTCCACCCAAACAGTCTGGGCAGCGAGTGTAGCCACGATATTTACTGAGCAGTACACGTATATGTAGTTTGTATTTCTTAGTCTCCAGCCATTCGAAGAATCCCTTGATGCCTTGCCAATCATCTTTGCCATCAATAATCAATGCTTGTTGTTCTGCGCTAAGACGACTAAAGGGTAGATCCATAGGGATAGCGGAGCGTTTACAAAATTGTCGTAATTCTGTACGTGCCCAGTCAAATTGCGGCTTGGTCCAGGGTTCTACCGCACCATCCTTGAGACTCAATTCTCGATTGGGAATTACCAAGTTTAGATCTAGACCTATCGTGTTACCAAAGCCCTGACAGGTAGAGCAGGCACCGTAAGGGCTATTAAAAGAGAAGAGACGAGGTTCAGGAGTAGGATAGATAATGCCACAGGGTTTACATTCAAAACGTTCACTAAAGTGCAATTGTTGATCTGGATGATGAGCATCACCCATTGTGTAGATCTCTGCTTTACTATTTCCTTCTTGATAACAGGTCTCTATTGAATCGACCAGACGTTGGCGAACATCGGGCTTTACCACCAATCTATCGACCAGTACATAGACATCTTCTAAGCTGTCTCCAGTAAAACTGTCAGGTGATTGCAAGTCGATCACTTGACCCCGTTGGTATAAACGAGTGAAGCCACGTTGCATCAGGCTCATCAAGTGTGCCTGTATCTGACGCTGGTTTTTGGCAGGATCTTTCTTAGCACGGCTACGTTTAGTTGTGCTCTGTGGCGCTTCACCATCTACCTCTGTAACAATTGGAAAGAGTACATAGAAACGTATGCCAGTCGGTAGCTTGAGCACTTCATTAGCAATAGATTCAGGCGTGTCAGATTTGACGATATTACCACAACGGTGGCAATAGGTGCTGCCTATACGAGCATAAAGCAGGCGTAGGTAATCATAGATCTCGGTCTGAGTTGCTACGGTTGAGCGTGGATTACGGGAAGAGTTTTTCTGCCGGATTGCAATTGCTGGACAGATCCCTGATACCTCATCAACATCAGGTTTATCCATACGCTCAAGAAATTGGCGTGCATAGGCGGATAGTGATTCGACATAGCGCCTTTGTCCTTCGGCATAAATTGTATCGAAGGCTAGTGAAGACTTTCCAGATCCAGATACACCGGTAATTACCGTCAACTGGTTGAGCGGGATCTGTACATTTACGTTTTTGAGATTATGTACCCGCGCTCCGCGGATCAAGATTATTTCGGTAATCTGCTTCTTGGCTAACATCGGAACAGCTCTTTGTTAGGAATTTTTAAAATGAGCAAAAAAAATAACAATAACATAAGGAAGGGGAAAACCACAAAGGACACAGCAAGCGTAGGCACACTTACTGTGTCCTTAAGCAAGGGGAGTGTAGATGGTCTTTACTCTTTACCAGCAGCTTTCTTTTCCATCGCTTTGGCGGCTTCAACACGTGTATCACGCTCACGTATACGGGCGGCTTTGCCACGCAGGCTGCGCAAATAGTAAAGCTTGGCACGACGTACACGACCGCGCTTAACCACATCTATATGATCTATAACAGTGGCATGGAGTGGAAATATACGCTCGACACCAATGCCGAAACTGGTTTTACGCACAGTTACTGTCTCACGTAGTCCCCCATGTTTGCGTGCGATCACAACGCCCTCAAATACTTGTAGTCTCTCTTTGTCGCCTTCCTTAATACGTACATGTATGCGCACGGTATCCCCAGGTTGAAAATCCGGCACACTGCGCAACTGTGCCTTCTCTAAATCAGCAATTAGTTGATTCATACCCCTACCTCGCTAGTGGATTATCGTTATGTAATGAAAAGTGATAGTTTGCCTACAAATTGGCAGAAAATCAACCTATTTTGGTGGCCGACCCAGCTTTGTCCGCTTCTGTGCGTATATGCTCAAGCATATCTTCATCTTCAGGGCTAAGCTGAATCTGCATCAGTAGGTCTGGGCGATGGTGATAGGTCTTTTTTAGCGCTTGATAACGGCGCCAGCGAGCAATCTCAGCATGATTACCATTAAGCAATACTTGAGGTACTGATAAGCCTCTATAGATAGCTGGTCGTGTGTAGACAGGGCAATCAAGCAGGCCACTACTAAAGGACTCATTCTCAGTTGAATTGGCACAGCCAACCGCATTGGGAATCAGTCTCACTATTGCATCTACTACTACTAATGCTGCGAACTCTCCTCCTGAGAGCACATAATCCCCGATTGAAATCTCTTCAGTAACTAACTGCTCATTGACACGTTCATCAACACCCTCATAACGGCCACAAATAAGTAGCAACTGAGAGAGCTTACTTAGACGTATCGCCGTTGTTTGTGTAAAAGTCTTTCCTTGTGGTGAGAGTAGGCATATTGCACGTGATGATGTGGGTGTATGGGTAAGATATTCTATCGCACGAAAGATCGGTTCCGGTTTGAGTGCCATTCCTTCACCGCCACCAAAAGGCCGATCATCGGTTACTTGATGTCGATCATATGTGAAGTCGCGCAGATTGTGTATAGTTATCTCTGTCAAGCTCTGCTGACGAGCGCGGCGTATTATGCCATGCTCAAATGCACCCTGAAAGATCTCCGGAAAAATAGTAAGGATATCGATACGCATACTTTACTACATTAAAGTTCTAGCAGGCCTTCTGGTGGGGTAACAGTAATTTTTTGGGATTGAATATCGATCTCGCGGCAGATATCTTCTACTAAAGGGATCATATACTCCTTGCCATCTTCGGCAAGAATAACCAGTAGAGGAGCAGCACCGGTATACATAAGCTCTTTTACTTTGCCTAGCCGTACACCTAGATCAGTAATTACTTCACAACCGATCAATTGGAATTCATAATAAGCGCCCGGCGCTAGTGTGATCAACTCAGAGGTGTGTATACACACCAATACTCCACGCAGATTCTCAGCACTACTACGTGTATCAATATTATGTAGCTTTAGCACAATACGCCCTTGATGAAACCGATAACCTTCCAAAGGAACTTGTTCTACAGTTCCATTTGGCAGGCAAAGGAAGATATCCTTCAGCCGCGTGAAACGATCAGGAAAATCAGTGATTATTTCAGCTACTAATTCCCCTTTAATTCCATGCGGACGAACGATTTGGGCAATAGTGACAAGATCTCCTTGAGCAGGCCTATCCGCCCTTCGGTGACTTTGGGTAGTATAAGATTGTATGGCAGAGTCTGCCATTGCCAGGTCACAGAGCGGTTTGGGTTGCACAACCGCTACTCAAGTATCTCCAGAACAAAGCGTTTTTTCAGTTTCATTCCGGACGCACCTAGGATTGTACGGATAGCACGAGCCGTACGACCCTGTTTGCCAATCACTTTACCGAGGTCGGCCTGTGCTACTCGTAGTTCGAGTACAGTGGTCGCCTCACCTTCGACTTCCTTGACTTCTACTTCATCCGGATAATCAACAAGTGCTTTTGCCACGGTCTCAATGAGTTCCTTCATCTCTCCCATTGTCATCCTCCCGATTGAGCCACTGAACAGACTAAAACAACAGATTGAGCAGCATGGAAATGCCGAGGATGGCAAAACTCACTACCCCAGAAAGAGTTGCTTTGTTAAGCACGGTGGTGGTGTCTGCTTACAACGATATGGCTGTATTATACAGCTGCTGATTTCGAATTTTGTGCTGCTGGTTGTGGCTGCCGCTTAAGTAATTGCCGTACAGTAAGTGTTGGCTGTGCACCACATGATAACCAGTAGCTGATCCGATCCTGGTCGATTTTCATCTCCACCGGCTGTTTGCAAGGATCATAATAACCAACAATCTCAACAAATCGACCATCCCGCTTATTCTCTTTATCTGTTACCACAATACGATAGAAGGGGCGTTTCTTTGCACCCATTCTCGTCAATCTGATCGCTAACAATTTATGCCTCCTGGGATTTGAATTGAATTATAGCCTGATATAGTCAAAATATCCAAGTATTTCAAGCTGTTGCCCGGTTTTGTAGGGGACTTCAGCGTCGTTTCTTCTTCTTTTTCTTGTTACTGAAGCCGCCTCGGGGGGCGCTTCCACCCCCGCCTCCGCCTCCACCCATCATTCCGCCTAGTAGCTTGCCACCAAAACCACCCAGCAGGCCACCTCGTGTCATCTGGCGCATTACCTTGCGCATCTGTATATATTCTTCTAACAGCTCATTAACATCTTTAACGGTTGTTCCACTACCTTTAGCAATTCGTCGTCGGCGTGAAGCATCAAGGATATGGTAATTGGAGCGTTCCTTGGGGGTCATAGAATTGATGATCGCTTCCGTCTGCTTAAGTTTCTTCTGCATCATATCAGCCTGTTCTGCGCTGATCTTAGGAACAAACCCAAGTAGGCCACGCACCATTCCTTCAGGAAGCATCTTGAGCAGTTTATCTACTGAACCAAGCTTCTCCATCTGTTTTAATTGTGCACGGTAATCTTCTAAGGTGAACTTGTCCTCCATCATCTTCTGTTGGAGAGCAAGCGCCTGTTCTTCATCGACCTCCTGCTGCACTTTTTCAATAAGTGAGAGGACATCGCCCATGCCTAGAATACGTTGGGCAATACGATCCGGGTAGAACTGCTCAATGGCGTCGTACTTTTCCCCTATACCGACAAACTTGATCGGTTGTCCTGTCACCATCTTTACAGAGAGAGCGGCACCACCACGTGCATCACCATCCATCTTGGTAAGGATGACACCAGTAATACCTATACGATTGTGGAATTCAGTAGCGCTCTTGACTGCATCTTGACCAGTCATGGCATCAGCAATAAAGAGGATCTCTACAGGCATCAACTCTCGCTTGATGTTAGTAAGCTCTTCCATTAGCTGATCGTCTATATGTAGACGGCCTGCAGTATCAACAAGCAGGGTGTCGTAACCAGTATTTTGAGCATGCTTGAAGGCACGGCGGCAAAGCTCCATTGGATCGCTTAAATCAGGCGCTTCAAAGATTGGCTGGCCAATATCATGTGAGATCACAGCAAGCTGATCTCTTGCTGCCGGACGATAAACGTCAACGGAAACCAAGAGAGGATGTCGATTCTGCTGCTTAGCAAGAAATTTGGCGAGTTTGCCAGTTGTGGTAGTTTTACCTGATCCTTGCAGACCGACAATCATTACCACATTAGGGTTACGTGGAGTAAAGACGAGGCGGGAACTGGCGCCGCCCAATATCTCGACCAGTTCATCATATACAATCTTAATGACCTGTTGTTCTGGTGAGAGTGCATCCAGCACCTGCTGACCAAGCGCTTTTTCCTTTACTGAATCGATGAACTGCTTTACAACTTTGAAATTGACATCAGCCTCTAGTAAGGCAATACGGATCTCACGCATCGCCGCTTCAATATGCTCAGCTGAGAGCTTGTCTTGGCCGCGGAGATTTTTGAGAACCTTTTTCAGCTTATCGGAGAGCGCATCAAACATTGCTTAATACCATGAATGCGTTGGGATTTGCCGCAATAGGCAAATTTATAAAGTAACCTCTTTTTTCCTTACTGTCAAGGCGCCTAAAGCCTATTCGGGTATTACCATTGACAAACGCGTGAAAGGGTTAGTTAATTGCAGAAGCCCGGTAAGCGATCTGTTTTCTGATGCTATTACTGAGGCAAACTAAGGAAAGGAATTTGGTCTATGACAACAGCTACCATGGGCGCACTAAGCGCCGAAGAGATAATAGAACTATGCAAGCGACACACCCTTTATGAATGGTCTGTACAAGCGGCAGTAAAACCTATCCCTGTGGCAGGCGCGAAAGGCGTCTATTTCTGGGAGCCTAGTGGCAAACGTTATCTAGACTTTAATTCCCAACTAATGTGCGTCAACATAGGCCATGGTGATGAGCGTGTAGTCGAGGCAATCAAACGTCAAGCGGAAATACTCCCTTATGCCAATCCATTTATGGCCACAGAAGCGCGTGCACGCCTAGGACAGGTACTTGCTGAGATCACTCCTGGCGATCTCAACAAGTTCTTCTTCACTCTAGGCGGTGCCGAAGCTAATGAGAATGCGATTAAACTTGCTCGTCTATATACTGGTCGTCACAAAATTATTGCTCGCTATCGCAGCTATCACGGTGCTACCGCGGGTGCTATGACACTTACTGGCGATCCACGCCGCTGGGCCAACGAGCCAGGTATTGCCGGTGTCATACGTGTGTTTGATCCTTACCGCTACCGTTGCAACTTCTGTAAACATGCTGATGCTTGTACACTCGACTGCCTTAATCAGATTGAAGAAGTAATGATGTATGAAGGGCCACAAAATATTGCTGCTGTCTTCATTGAGACTGTTACGGGCACCAATGGCATTATCATTCCACCCGATGGTTATCTACAGGGTCTACGGCAATTGTGTGATAAACATGGCATTCTGCTTATTTGTGATGAGGTGATGTCGGGATTTTGTCGCACTGGAGAGTGGTTTGCCGTAGATAATTGGAAGGTTGTGCCAGATCTGATAACAATGGCAAAAGGGCTTACCAGTGCTTACTTACCATTAGGCGCGGTGGCGATGCGTGAGCAGATTGGCGAGTATTTCCAGCAAAGACTTTTTCCAGGAGGATTAACCTATAATTCGCATCCTCTCTCTTGCGCCGCTGCGATTGCTACCATTGATGTTTATAAACAGGATAATCTGATAGAAAACACTCGCAATATGGGTAAAGTGTTGGCAAGAGAGTTGGCACGTTTAGCTGAGAAGCATCCTTGCATTGGTGAGACACGCTCAATCGGGCTCTTTGGTATTGTTGAGCTGGTCCGTAATCGTAAAACCCATGAACCAATGGCGCCTTTTAATGGTACTTCGCCAGAGATGACACGGCTAGCAGAGTTCTTGCGCGAAAACGGGCTCTATACTTTTGTGCGTTGGAATAACTTCTTTACTAACCCACCCCTCTGTATTAATGAGCAGGAATTGATGGAAGGGATAGAGATCATTGATCGTGGCCTAGATATTACCGATCAAGCTGTAGGTTAAATCTTGATGGAACGGCCCAATCTTGGAGAAATGATCTACCATTCAGGGCACAGAAAGTAATTAGCGTTATTTTCTCTGCCCTCGATTGGTAAAAAGATCTTTTCCAATCTGCGCGGCTCTTATTCGTCGTCGTCGCTGGTGTCGTCCTCGCTAGGCTCTTCTTCTTTCTTCTCTTCTTTGGACTCTTTCTTCTCTTTCTTCTTCTGATCTTTCTGATCTTTCTCTGATTGACTGGCGATCGAGGCTGCGCGCAATGCATTGGGATCGTAGTTCTTTACCACTTGCCGCCGCTTACCATCAGGAAGCACCTGTTCGAAAGTCACCTGATCAACTTCAATATGCGCTACCGAACCATCAAAAAATGGCATACCAGTATAAGCAAAGAAGGTACGACCATTACTAGCACGTAGAAAAGCGCCATAGCCTTCCGTCGATTTGTAAATACCATTCACTGTGATCTCGTCTATCAAGAAAGCCGCAGACGGCTCACGTTTTTCGCCTCGACGTACCGCTAGACGGTGATCTTCCAGGCGCTCGTTGAGTGAAGGAAGAGCCGCCGCCTCTTTCTCGGCTGGTTTACTCTTGGTCGTACGACGCGCTACTGGCTTTTTCTTGATAGAGGGCTGAGTTTGGCTAGTGGGTTGCGAAATTTTCTCTTCTGGCAGCCTCTGCGCATACACCGATGTGGTTACAAGCGCTAAAAGGCTGACCAGTAGCATTATCGGCTTTTTCAGTAAAGTTATGAATTTCATAGCTGATTTCTACACCAAATTGGTAAATTTAGAAAGAGAGAAATACTTTCCAGCAGGGAAATTTCAGCCTTGGGGATCGCTATAATCTGCCATTTGTGCACGAATCTGGTCCAACCGTACGGTTAGCTCTGTATGTGTTGGGTACTGTTCCTGTAGCGCCATTAAGGTATCGTAAGCGACGTCTAGGTAGCCCTGCTGGCAATAGAAATCGACATCTTGAAGCTTCTCTTCCAGTGATACTTCGGGAGGAAAAGATTCAGGATCTAAGCGCAACACGAATCTGTCACCTCGTAAACCGCTTAAGGAGCGGCGACGTATCGAAGGCGGCACAGGAACTTGTGGATTATTTGCCACCCATTCTTCCAACTCACGCAACTGTGTAAGGTAAGTAGTATTTTGGGGTGCCAAGTTGATCAACTGACGTAGTGCCGTTTTTGCTTCTGCTACTTCATTATGAACCAGTGCCGCCGCGACTAAGCGCTCTAGTGTAAGGCATAGATTGTTATTATCGCGTACAAACAGATAGACATCGATAAGTCGCTTGAGTGAAGGTAAGTGAGAAGGATCCTGGGCCAGACAATTTTCTAAAATTACTACGGCATGCTGCTCTTTACCACGTGCGATAAGCGAGTAGATACATTTTTCAATAACCTGTCCACTATGCTCTAGATCGCCACGCGCAAGATATTTTCCACTCAACTCAAGCAAAAATCCATAGCAAGTCTTGTCCAATTTAAAGAGTGTAGTAAGCGTCTGGTCGGCTTCTTCAAGCCGGTCGCTATTCAAAAAAGCTCGTCCCAGGCTAGCAAGTAGTTCAACATTAGCAGGATCACTTTGGCAGGAAGGCACAAGCATTTCAATCGCTTTTTCGTTCTCGCCTTCATCTAGGTAGATATGGCCTAGTATTGCCAGGGCGGTTTGATGAAAAGGTTTAATGGTAAGCATTGTCTCATAGATTTCACGTGCTAGGGCGGCTTGACCTTGCGCCATCAGTTCCTCACCAGCAATCTGCAGACATTTGAGCGCAGCCTGTTTCTGGTTGAGGGCAATATAAATAGTTGCTAGTCGCTGTTGTAGGCTAGGATTACGTGGTTGCAGCCGCACCGCTAGTTCCAATGCCTTTAATGCACCTTCAGTAAGGTTTACTTGAGAGGCATAATCTATGATCCGTTCACACTGCTGTATTGCCAGCGCATCGCAGCCTTGATCGGCACATAGGTTGGCAAGACGTAAGCCAGCATCAATATTAGCAGGGTTAAACCGATTTGCTCGCTGATACATCAACATCGCTTGTGGTACCAGTCCATCTTCAGCACAACGTTCTGCAATTAACAGGCTGAGTTGTTCAGCATCCTGACGTTGACCAGCGAGCAGATAGATCTCACTTAAACGCGCGGCGCTAGCCATATTGTCCGGTTCCGCTTCAAATAGTTTCTTATAATGCTGTAAAGCGGTGAGCAGATTGTTCTGTTCAATTAATCGCTCAATCTGTTGTAGCATCTCGGAACGGGTTTTAGGCGCAGTACGGCCACTCTTTACTAGACCCATAATC
>JBFLVQ010000287.1:0-11059 GCA_040758525.1 Acidobacteriota bacterium | reverse complement strand
ACTCCAGCATTAGTGAAAGCAGACCCCGGCGTAGAGATTAAGGAAGTAAAAGCTTATCAACAGACCATCATTTTAGTGATGAGAACGACACGGGCTAGTATATGCTGAAGCCATAACATTGTGAGCGCCACAAGCTAAACAAGTAGCTGATCGTTGGCATTTGCTTAATAATTTAGGAGCACATTTGGAGCAGTTTATGGAGGGAAAATATAAATTTGCTCGTCAGGCTGCGGAAGAAATAGCATCCATTCAGCAAGCTGATGCTTTACTTGAGCATGAGAAGAAAAAGAGTGAACTGCCAATAAAAGAAACCCGCACACAGCGAGATAGTAATGCGCGGCGAGAGCGCCGCAACGTCAGATTCAATGAGGTGCTCAAATTACATCAGCAAGGTATTAGCATCAGGAAGATCGCAAAAAAACTTGGGCTATCCAGAAATACAGTATGGCACTACTCGCAAATAAGATCGCTACAATCACTGCCAAAAATAACTCGGTCACGCGCAAAATGTACTCAACTTGCACCATTTCATGCTTATATAAAGGAGCGATGGGAGAGCGGCTGTCATAATGCTGCACAAATTTATCGAGAGTTGCGCGCCAAAGGGTATCAAGGCGGAATAACTGCGTTAAAGGAATATGTAAGAAATTGGCGAACAATTTTACCGATTGATCAAATCAATAGATCCACCATCAGCACGTCGTAGTGCTTGTTATTACAGAACGACTTTGCTGAGTTAGACGCCGAAGATCAAACCTTCTTGATTAGGCTATGTGATATATGTCCTGAAATTACATTGGCCCGTAGCTTGGCGCAAGATTTTATTAGCATGGTGAAAGAGCGTAAGGGAAAAGATCTTGATAGCTGGTTGAAAAAGGTGAAAGAAAGCGGCATCACACAACTGTGCAGTTTTGCTAATGGCATAATTCGTGATAAAGCGGCTGTATTAGCCAGCCTAACACTGGCCTATAGTAATGGCCAGACCGAAGGCCAGGTTAATCGCTTGAAATATATAAAGCGCCAGATGTATGGCAGAGCAAAATTCGATTTGCTCAAAAAACGCGTCCTTGTAAAAATTTGATGGGCCGACACGCAAAGAGCGTTAGCGTCAAGCCTAACAATAAATGCGGTTCTTGTAGTATCGGCTATAGTAGCTACCTTTGATCTGATTGGCTATGCTGAATGGTCGCAGCAAAGGGTAGAATTTCGCCGGTGCAATTCTCAAATTGTTTTTTCAGTCCGCTGGTTTTCATACTTTATAGCCGCCACCATATGGCGATTTAGTATTGGTTTCCATTGAAGCATCAAAATTGCGCCAGAACCGTCTTTTCTCTTTCATTGGGTTTTGCCCCGTAATATACTATATATCTCTTAGTGACAAAAGAGGGTTAGTTTATCTCTTTCAGCTATTTATCCTTATTTGGAAAAGCTCAGTATAATATGTTCTACTGAGCTATCCAAAGTAGCAAACTTTGGATAGTCTGTTTCAGGAATCTCGATCTTTAATTCTTTATTAAGTGCTATTACAAAGTTGAGAAAATCCATTGAGTCGATATCAAGTTGATCTCGAAGATTTTCGCTAGGATTAATTCGTGATAGATCTGCTTCCGGGGCAATCTCCCCTAGAATACGTAGAACAATTCCTTTGAGCTCATCTTTCGTCATAGATTATTTGGCTCCTGAAGTAGTCTGTCTACTGCCGTTAAAAACTGACCCCCTCTGTGCCCATCGCTAACACGGTGATCGGCTGAGAGGGTTATTGTTATAATTGGTCGGGACACGATCTGCCCTGCTACTGACCAGGGACGCTCGACCACTTTTCCAAAACCGACCAGTGCAACTTGAGGCGGATAGATGATGCCAAAGACCGTTTCTACTCCCTGTTCGCCCAGGTTTGTAATGGTAATGGTAGGATCAGAAACCTCAGTGCTTCTTAGCAAACCATTACGCGCGCGTTTAACAAGATCTTGGAGGTTTTTCATTAATTCATCCAGGCTCTGTTGATCTGTATTATGAAGTGCTGGTGCAACCAGACCACCTTTATGAAGCGAGATCGCTACACCAACATGAATCTCATTATTAGGCACGACTTTATTATCTGTCCAGGTTGAATTCAGTTCAGAAAAACCTCGCAAAGCAAGCGCTACTGCTTTAATGAGCAGAACGCTGTAGAGCAACCGTTTTTCAATAGATCGTTTTTGATTTTCTGTAGCCAACCATTCTAGAGCGTGACTCATATCAATACTAGTGCTCAAGTAATAATGAGGGATCTCCCGTTTTGATCTAGCCATAGTGGAAGCGACGGCCTGGCGCATTCTTGCTTGCCGGTTGATAGCGAGTTCGATCTGTTCTGTCTTCTTCGCTTCCGCTACGCGCTCAATATCCTCTGAGGTAATACGCCCATTGGGGCCGCTTCCCACAATAGTGACAGGATCAATTCCTAACTCTTGTGCGCGTTTCTTCGCCACTGGCGAGATACGCAATCGTTTATCCTCAATCTTCAGTTGAGATGATGGTTGGCTAGTTGGTTGGGTAACAGGGTAAAAGATTGGTCCTGATATTTCTGAAGCGATGCTAGCAGTCGCTTCCGCTTCGAACGGTTTACCTTCTTCTCGAATAATCGCCAGCACTGTTCCGGTAGGAACTTTCTCACCTGGCTGAATCAGTATCTTCTCTACTACACCAGTTACAAAAGATTCAATCTCGATATCGGATTTATCGGTCTCGATCTCAGCAATAATTTCGCCTCGCACTATCTTATCGCCCACAGCTTTGCGCCAGGTGAGCAATTTTCCCATCGTCATATCTGCGCCAAGTTTTGGCATTACAAAGTTTGCCATAGCATTAAACAATATTCAGAACTGTCTTTATAATAGTCTCTACTTGTGGTAATGCAGCATCTTCCATATGCTTTGCATAAGGTATCGGTACTTCAGCGCTGCATACTCGCGCCACTGGAGCATCGAGGTTATCAAATCCACCTTCCATAATCTGAGCGCTAATCTCAGCAGCAAAGCTTCCGGTTCGCCATGCTTCATCTATAATAACGGCATGATGTGTCTTCGCGATTGAGTTTAATACTGTTTCAATATCAAGAGGTCTGAGGGAGCGCAGATCGATAACTTCACAATTTATACCATGTTCATTTAATCGATTAGCAGCATCGATAACCTTAAAGAGCGATCCACCATAAGTGATTAGCGTGACATCGTCACCCGTACGGCGTATCATTGCCTTTCTGATATCTATTGAACGATCCGCTTCGTCAATTTCGCCCTCCATTGGATAGAGTGTTGCATGCTCGAAAATAAATACTGGATCGGGCTCTTTCAATGCCGCTAACAACATTCCTTTTGCATCGGCCACGGTTGCTGGAACAAGGACTTTAATTCCAGGAATATGCGCATACCATCCTTCCAGGCTATGTGAGTGCTGTGCAGCAAGTTGTCGTCCTCCTCCGGTTGCCATACGTACTACCAGTGGAACATTCAACTGTCCACCAGACATATGCCGGAGAGTGGCTGCATTATTGACGATCTGATCAAGCGCTAATAGGCTAAAATTGACGGTCATTATCTCGACGATTGGTCGCATACCCCCAAGAGCCGCGCCAATACCGGCGCCTACGAAAGTGGATTCTGATAATGGTGTATCGCGCACTCGTTCAGGACCAAACTCTTTTAGTAACCCTAGGCTTACAGCAAAAGCGCCTCCATAGCAGCCAACATCCTCTCCCATCAGGAAGACGCGAGGATCATTGGTTAACGCTTCCCACAATGCACTACGTATAGCCTCTCGATATGTCATCTTTGTAATGGTCATGATATCTCCGTTGTATATACATCTTTGAGCAGATCATCAATAGCTTCCCATTCTCCTGCTTCAGCCGTAGTGACCGCCGCATCAATCTCCTCGGTTACCTTAGCTTCGATGTTTAACAGATCCACATCATTTAACAACCTTAAATCTTTTAACATAGTCTGAAAAATAATAATTGGATCACGCTTCTTCCATTGCTCAATCTCTTCTTTAGTTCTATAAAGGTCAGGATCAGCCATAGAATGCGCGCGAAATCGATATGTCTTTGCTTCTAGAAAGTAGGGGCCTTCACCACTACGCACAAAATCTGCTGCCTGTTGTGTTGCTGCCTCTACGGCGAGAACATTCATACCATCTACCGACTCGGCAGGTAAGCCACATCCTACCGCCTTCAAACAGAGATCCAACTGGGCCTGATGTTTCTCAATTGCTGTACCCATAGCATAACGATTATTTTCACAGATAAAGAGAACTGGTAGTTTCCATAGCGCAGCAAGATTAAGCGATTCTTGAAACTCTCCTTCTGCTACAGCGCCGTCACCAAAAAAACAGGCTGTCACTCTAGCGCGATTTTGAAGTTTGTCGGCGAGTGCAAGGCCAACAGCAATTGGCAATCCACCGCTTACAATCGCGTATCCACCATAAAAGCAGCGCGTAACATCAAAGAAGTGCATAGAACCACCATGACCATGACTACAGCCATTAACTTTGCCATACATCTCTGCCATTAAGGAGCCTGCAGGAATACCTCTCGCCAAAGCCTGGCCATGTTCGCGATAGGTTGCTACGATCGCATCATCAAGTGTAAGCGCTTGCATCGCGCCTACTGCTACTGCTTCCTCACCAATATATAGATGTAAAAAGCCACGAATCTTTCCCAGGCTGTAAAGTTCGGCAGCTTTCTCTTCAAAGCGACGAATGCGTATCATTTCTTGCAATAGTAAGAGCGCATGCGCTTTTTCTATTAAAGCCGTTTCTGGTTTGCTCACAATACTCATTCAATTCTCCTCAAGCGTTGAGATGTCCCCTTCTGGTAGACCCATCTCTCTGGCTTTCAACAACCGGCGCATAATCTTGCCGCTCCTAGTTCTCGGCAGTTTGGATACGAATTCAATCTCTTTTGGTGCTACTACGGCGCCCAGTTCTTTACGTGCAAAGGCCATCAACTCTCTTTTCAGTCCATCATTCGGTTCATAGCCATTCTTGAGTAACACAAAAGCTTTGACTATTTCTCCGGCTACTGTGTCGGGTTTGCCAATCACGCCTGCTTCAGCTACCGATCTATGCTCCATTAATAAACTTTCTACTTCAAAAGGACCGATCAGATGGCCTGAACTCTTAATGACATCATCCTTGCGTGCTACGAACCAGAAGTAGCCATCACGATCGCGCCTAGCTAAATCGCCAGTAAGATAAAAGCCGTCAGCAAAACATTTCTGGTATCGTTCTGATTCGTTCCAGTATCCGCGAAACATCGATGGCCATCCTGGTCGTAATGCCAATTCTCCCTGTACATCAGGATCATCAATAACCATTACTTTGCCTTCTTTATCTTGATGTACTATGAAAGCTTCGATCCCCGGCAGAGGGCGACCCATTGAACCAGGCTTGATATCCATTGCAGAATAGTTTGCGATCATTATTCCACCTGTCTCTGTCTGCCACCAATTATCGTGAAAAGGTAGTCCGAAGACTTTCTTACCCCAAACTACCGCTTCTGGATTAAGCGGTTCTCCGACACTGGCAAGGAATCGTAATGAACTATGATTGTAACCGCGAATCAGATATGGATTGGCTTTCATCATCATTCGAATTGCAGTTGGTGCAGTATACCAGACAGAAACTTTTTCAGCCTCAAGAATTCCATACCAGCGTCCCGCATCAAAATCACCTTCATCAATAATGCTGGTAACACCATTGGTTAATGGAGCGATAATGCCATAAGAGGTGCCTGTTACCCAGCCTGGGTCGGCAGTGCACCAAAAGACGTCGCCTTTATGTAGATCGAGAGCAAACTTACCGGTAATATAGTGAGCTAATACTGCCCCATGAACATGAATAGCGCCTTTAGGTGTTCCCGTAGTCCCGCTAGTAAAATGTAAGAGAGCAGTATCTTCCGGATCGGTCGGCTCTATCTCAAATTGATCGCTAGCTTCATCCATTAGCCTGTAGTAATCGATAGTGCCAGCCACATTTGTTGGCTCGTCTTCGTCACCAACAAGTATTATCTGTTCTAAGAATGGCAAGGAGTTCCGGATCTCTTTCACTTTTCTGTGGTATAAGGATTCTGTGGTAAAAAGAACTTTTGGTTTTCCAATTAGCATCCGTGCTTTGATCGGTTCTGGGCCAAATGCGGAAAAGAGTGGGCAAAATACACTTCTGTTCTTTAGCGTTCCGAGAGCTGTAATGTAGAGTTCAGGAATACGGCCTGCTAGCGCATATACTCGATCTCCTTTGACAACGCCAAGTTTTTTTAGAACATTAGCAAATCTGTTGGTGAGCCTACTCAATTGAAAATATGTGTAATCTTCAATAGCTCCACTTTTGCTCAACCATCTTAATGCTAAGCGTTCACCGTCAGGGCCAGCCGCATGCCGATCAATAGCTTCATATGCGATATTGAGTCCACGTCCTGCAGGCAATCCAGTCAATTCGCAACGAGCCGCATCCCAACTGAAAGCAGCGTGTTTCTGTTCATAGTCCCAAAGATTTGGCTCAATGATCCAGTCCTGTGCTGTCTTGATAATCTTATCCCATGCCATAGTTTTACCTCTTACCGCCTTAAAAGCAAGAAATATTCCTAAGCTATTATCCTAATCCAAACTTCAAGAGCTTCTTAAGAAATGCAAATCAATTAATGAAATGCTAAGCATGGATATAAACAGGCGATGGATCACATTCTCGATTGGTTGGGGAAATTTCCAAAAACAGAGTGTGAAATTACTCACTAATACTCATTTACTCGCTAAAAAACTCTTCATAACAATAGCATCAATTGTTAATTAGATTGGAATACATATTGCGTCAGACTATTCTCTAGGAATCAGATTACAAGCTCTTCTTTCCAATTTTAATCCAGAGGATATGACAGAGCTTTCCCATCGCGGCCAGGCGCCATCCGATTATCCTGATTTTGCTGCCTGGTTAGTAGAATGTGGAATCAATTCTATTTCTCTTAATCCAGATGCTGCGATTAAAACTACGGTTGTGATAGCAGATGCCGAAGAAGAAAGGTTTTTACGTAAAGCATCAGGACAATATTATTAAGAAGAGGGTTTATTATGAAAGTGTTAATCGCTACAGATGGCTCACCGGTTAGCGAAGTGGCTGCTCGTGCAGCGATTGATAGATCATGGCCAGATGACACTGAATTTAGAATATTGGCAGTGATTGAACCTCCTGTTATCCATGACTCTGTCATGTTATTAAACCAGTTCTCTTCACAAGGGCGCGAAGCAGCAGAAAATAAGATAAAGAAGATCATAATTTTATTGGCTAGTCTTGACAGAATTGTTACTCATACTATTCGTGAGGGAATTGCTGACGAAGAGATAGTTAAGGAGGCAGAGGAATGGGGTGCCGATCTGATCCTTGTTGGCACTCATAGACGTTATGGCCCAGCGCTTGATTTACTGAGCTCTGTAGCGGAAAAAGTCGCTATTAAAGCCTCTTGTCCAGTAGAGATTGTATGCAAGGACTCTAGCAGATTTTTCCCTAAAGCTATCCCTCACGATACAACTAATAAATGAGAACATATTTCCATAGGAGCTTTACCTGATTACTATTGTGAGCATAACCGAGCGTGCACGGCCAGCATCATCATATCCAATAAATCTAAGTTGATGTGCGCCTATTGGTGCGCCCTTCTTTACAATGAATTCAAAGCTTACACTTACGCCAGTTGATGATTGCTCTATCGGTGATATCTTTAATCCCTTTAGTGGGCTGGGAAATACCACAACATTACCGGCAAAACCATCACTACGATCTATGTCTACTCTAATAATGCCGCTCTGACCGCGAGTAACAATAAGCATTGGTGGGTTTATGCGAAGTGTGAAATCAGCTAGTTCAAATATTAAGCCAGCCATAGTAGTATGTGATACTTGCCCAGCTACACCAATAACTAATAGTGCATATCTGTTTATAGATGTGCGATCGGCAGTCTCGACTGTTATTACGGCATTATCACCAGGCATAACCTCATCTACTGGACTGAATACTCGGATATTACCATCATCCGGCAAAACTGCGACATTCAAGAATATTGGTGTCCTAAAATCATTTATTGCACTGGTGGAGATCACTAATGTAGCAGGACTGGAGGGAGATATTTTTTGAACGATAGGTTCTATACCGATGCTAAAATCGGAAGTAGGTTTAGCGTTAATGGTGCCTGAGAAACTTCCCTGCATTGCCAAGAACCCAGAAGGATCTGTTAAATCAGGCTGATTACTGATAAAGATTGCTAATCCAGAAATAGTTTTGGGTGAAGTAAATTTACCTTTGAATATTAGTGTTCCTGTTTGTCGCCCAACATTGCCTACGGGAAACTCGACTTCACTGGTGAGACTAAAGGTAGTTGGTGTTAGTTGTGACCAGACTGCTTGAGCATAAGAGCGAGCGCCGAATGTGGAAGCTGCCGGGATCAAAAATAGACCCATTCCATAAGATGGATCCGTCTTCATCATAGATTGAAAAGTCCATATCCGTTTAGTATTCGATAATGTAAATTCAATCTGCCAGTTTCCTGTTAATGAGTTAGTTTCTTGAGCTAAACTGATTCCATTAAGACCAATTATTAGTAGAGTCAAAAAAATTAGCCTTTGCATATAATACCTATCCTTCCTATCTAATAAGGTTAACTGCTGGCTAGCAAGCGTTTCTCTAGCACAATCAGTTCATGGCTGATCTATAAAGACATCTGGCCTACACATTGCTCTATATTCAAGAGCTTGCCATATGCGTTCTGCCTCTTCGCCTTCAAATTGTACAGGAGATTGCTGATCTTCACCGCTGAAGAACAGTTGTACAAATACCTGTGGTACAAGCTGGCCCTGCACAGGTGTTCGGTAGATTTTGCAATATTGAATTTGACTTAAATTAATTATCGTTGTTTCGGATAATTTTATGAAAATCATTTTTGGCTCCTCCTTCTTAGCTTTTCCTCTATACCTTATCTTTCCATTTTGTAGCTTGCACGTAGCGATCCATTGTGCTAAATGCTCAGCAATAAGATAGAAAGTTCTCTTCCTTTGTGGTGCAAGCACTGTTAACGGCCATGGTATTGCGGGAACAATGTGGTCTGGTGTGTTAACTGCCTCACGCTTGGCAGGAATGGAAATACTCAAGGATGTCAGAGGCAAGCTGTAGCTTGCTTAAGTAAAGCAAAATCAACCGTTCTGGCAACTATCTGCTCGGCATTACTTCGCATTTTATGCTACTTTCTCACAATTATTCTCTTAATTCCGTATTCAGTGCATGATTACAAAATCAAAAGATCCATTGCATCAAAATATACCAATATAGAGCATTAGCCTGGCTCTAAACTTCACGGAGAGAATAGTCCTGAGAAAATTTTCTCACAAATAGTAGGAAAATTTCCCCTTATAACCGCTCTGTTTATTAAAACCCTCTATTAACAATATAAGTAAACAGAGAATGGTTGGAATGCCAGTTGCGTTAATAACCTTGCTTGCTTATCACTATCAACCTGAGGTAGGGGGTGCTGGATGGCTCATCATAATGCACTGGCAACATTGGTAGTGAACAAGGTTCGAGGCGTACTCTCTTGTGCGGCTGTAAAGGCGCCCGGGTTTGGCGATCGTCGCAAGGCGATGTTACAAGATATTGTCATTCTCACAGGTGGTCAGGTAATTACTGAGGAGCTTGGTTTAAAGTTAGAAAATATTAGTCCAAACGATCTTGGTAGAGCAAAAAGAGTAGTGATTGGTAAGGACTACACCACAATAGTTGGTGGCACTGGTCAAAAGAAAGCGATCGAAGGTCGTTGCAATGAGATTCGCAAACAGATCAAAGCTACTACTTCAGATTATGACAAAGAGAAACTTCAAGAGCGATTGGCAAAACTTTCTGGTGGTGTGGCTGTAATTCATGTTGGCGCACCATCAGAAGCCGAGATGAAGAATCGCAAAGAGGCATTTGATGACGCAATCAGTTCTGCGAAGGCGGCTATGTTAGAAGGGATAGTGCCTGGTGGTGGGCTTGCGCTACTACGTGCTATCGATGCAGTAGAGAAAGAGGCTGCTAAATCAAGTGGAGACGAACATACCGGACTGCTTATCCTCAAGCGTGCACTGGAGGCTCCTACTCGCCAGATTGCTGAGAATTCGGCATTCGACACCGGTGTAATCGTAGAGAAGATGCGTAATGGCACTGGCAATTATGGCTTTGATGCAGCAGTTGGTGAGTATGTTGATCTTGTTGAAGCAGGCATTATCGATCCAACAAAAGTTGTCCGCATTGCTTTGGAAAACGCTGTCTCTGTTGCCAGTGTGCTACTGCTTACAGAAGCTACTCTGACAGAAGTTTCGGACGAGAGACCTGAAAAAACCTACTCGGCTGAAATCTCATAGAAACTAAATTCAAAGGAGGAAACTATGCGTAAGATCGAATATGTAATGACCAAGAATGTGACATCCTGCCGCCCTGATAACAATCTTGCTGAAGTTGGCGCACTGCTATGGGAGCACAACTGTGGGGCAATGCCCGTTCTTGATAGCGAAGAGAGAGTGATCGGAATAATCACAGATCGCGATATCTGCATCGCATTAACAACAAAGAATCGACTGGCTTCCAATATTACAGTTGACGAAGTAATGTCAAAGCAGATCTACACCTGCTCAATAGAAGATGGCATTGAAGATGCCATTGAGGTAATGCGAAATGCTAAGGTGCGTCGTATCCCGGTAGTTGATGTAGATAAGAAGCTCAAAGGAATTATTACCTTGAGCGATATCTTGGTATGTCCAGAGGAAAGTACTGGCGCAGCGATCATTCTCAAATCTATCTATGCAGATGTTAAACCGCTGGTATTAGCAGCGAGTTAGACAGGAGAAGATTATGAGCAAGAAAGATTTTTTTATTGGAATCATTAGCGGACTCGGTGTTGGCGCAGGACTTATGTATATCCTTGATCCAAACAAAGGCAGACGTCGTCGTGCATTAGCCTGTGATCAAGCGGTTCATCTACTTACCAAAGCAGCCAACACGATTGAAA
>JBFLVQ010000286.1:0-11071 GCA_040758525.1 Acidobacteriota bacterium | reverse complement strand
AATTCTTGCACCAATTCTTGTAAGGCTTGCTCCAGCTCGATGGCATCCTGATCCGGTAATATCTCTTCTAACTGCTTAAACCGTATAGGCTCTTCGGCAACAAATATTAGTGCTTCCAATATTGGTTTTAACTCGTCTTTCGTCATCATTCTCAACGCCTAACAGCCCTTATTTCACTGAAAGGCTGCTCTTGTATTAATTTGATAACATACTCTTTGACCAGTTCTAAAATCGCAAGAAAAGTGATCACCAACTCATGCCGAGAGTTGGTTGCAGCAAAGAGATCAGTAACGCTGATCTCGATCTGATCTTTAAAGATCTCCCTGATCTCAGCAACCTTTTGTGCCATTGTGATCTGATCGTGGGCGATCTCAACCTCGATCTGATCACGTCGCCGCTCCAAGATCTTTTTAAAGATCTCGACTAGATCAAAAACGGTAGCAGCTACTTCAGGATTCTCTAGATCACTGTCTAACACAGCTCGGGTAAAGACAGCCTGTTCGACTTCGGCCCTTGACCAAAGCATCTCCGCGGCAGATTTGAATTTCTTATGTTCAAGCAGTCTATGCACCAACTCCTGGCGTGGATCTTGCCAAGCCTCTAACTCACTTTGCTGTTCTGGCTCATTAGGCAGTAATAACTTTGACTTAATATGTATCAGTGTGGCCGCCATCACCAGAAATTCTCCTGCAACATCTATATCCAGTTCTCGCATCAGTCGCAGGTACTCTAGATACTGTGTGGTGATACGTGCAATTGGTATATCGTAAATATCGATCTCTTCTTTTTTGATTAGGTAGAGAAGTAGGTCTAGTGGCCCTTCAAAGACATCAAGCCTAACTTTATAGCCATTACTGGCAATCTGGCTGTTGCTGGTAAGCTCTTCTGATGGTGTTGTCACGTGCTATTGCCATGTCTCCTGAAGATAAAGTAGCTAATAACCAACTAGGAGAAAGATAAAGCTCAGAATCGGTAAAAATATTATTGAGAGCAGTTTTAGCTGTCTATCAATAATCAAGAAAAGCATCAGAACCATAAAACCATAAGATCGCACTTGTTCATAGGCATCTAATAAAGGCTGGGAGATCAGGCTCAAAACACTAGCTAAGATATGGCTGCCATCCAACGGCGGAATCGGCAACATATTAAAGACAGCCAAACCAACATTGGTGCTTACTGCGATACACAACATGGTAGCAAGCGGTGAAAAGAACGGACTTGGCTCTGTGGCTTTGATAAAATGCCAAAGGTTGAAGTTATAAGAGAGTTCAAAGACACCTTGCCAAATCAGCAGTTTTATTAAAGCCAGCGCAATTATAGTAATCAGCAGATTGGCTAGTGGTCCCGCGGCCGAGACAGCAATATTGGCTTTTACTTGGTCACGCCAGCGTAATGGATTCACTGGTACTGGCTTGGCCCAACCAAATAGTGGTATACCGGTTAAGGCGCCCACTAAGGGAAAGACCACTGTGCCAATCGGATCAATATGAACTAAGGGATTGAGTGAAATCCGACCTAGATATCGTCCTGTCGAATCACCAAACAGCTCTGAGGTCCAGGCATGACCGACCTCATGCAAAGTCAATGAAAAAAGAAAGACAACATACCAGAGAATTACATCACCAATATCAGGCACAAACTCGCTCCTATGAAAAACCTATCTAAGGAGATCAGTTTCCAAGGTAACACGCTGATCACAAAGTGTCAACGTAGCAACCTAATGCGCCTGCCAGATGATAATAACTTTCTTGTTGTGCTAGCCTCATGCTTAAACTCTTCCAATATAGGATCAATTAGTCTCATTTGCGGGAACTCCTTCACAATTGAAACCCTCTGATTCCCATAGGCACGCGATAGACCTCCCGGGTTGTTACAACTACCATATTGCCCACATCGTCAAAGGTAAGACCCACCATTGAAGAGCCTGCTACTATCATTTCTGCCTGCTTGTCAGAAGTGATCCTAATAATGCCTCGGTGGCCGTGAAGACTAGCAGCAACATATAAATTACCATCTTGATCGAAAGCGATTCCTTGCGGTCGCCCTAGACCAGTGAAGTAGCGACTGACTTCACCATTGGGGCTGATATGGATAACACTCTCGAAACTAGAGGCAGTGGGACCTGTCACATAAAGAAAATCGTCTGAACCAAAAGCGAGGTGATAAGCAGATACGCTTGGCTCCAGAGTAGCGAATGGTTGGGCATCACCCAATTCACTGATTCGATAGATTGTGCCCTGGCGGTCACCAACATAGAGTTGCCCTTGCCGATCAAAGGCAAGCCCTGTAGCAATGCCCAAATTGCGTGCAAATACCTCTGCTTCCTTGAATGGTGAGATACGATAGACATTGCTGTCATAGCGGCTAGACACATACATTGTGCCTTCACGGTCAAAGGCAATACCAGTAGGATTAATGATATCAGAGAGAAAAGGGCTCATCTCACCAGAGGGCGAGATCTTCCATACCGAAACGGGGACTTTCTGACCACGTGTGCCCGAGAGCGTAACATAAAGATTACCCGTCTCAGCATCAAAAGCAGGATTAGCGACAGGATGCAGATTATCTGCAAGCTTCTCTCCCACTTTGAAAGGAATGACATTACTTTCCATCTCACCTACTCTTAGTGAGAGGCCAGCAAGCCGATCTTCGACATTAGTAATATCCGGCACAGAAACAATCACACGATTGAGTGAGGCGCTTACGATGCGTCCAGGTGTGCGACCAAAGAAGGCCTTGCAGGTGCGAAAATTCGAAGTATCAAAATCACTGCAAGTAATGATCACTTCCCCTCCGCACACACCAGCGGTAGGCGAGAGGTTGCTGATTTTTGGTGCGGCGGTCATTGATAATGACTCCAAGCTTCTACTCAGTGCTTATCCAGGTGGCTGTAAAAATCGCTGATAGCCGCGCAGATTTGAGTTATACCATAATCTGCGCTGAAGAGACGAGCCATCTTGGCAATCCTGTTCACTTTCACACCACCTTCTCATGAAAGTAAACTGTTGTCTTCCCCCAAGAGAAGAAATAAGGTTTGATGGCAACAACTCGAAACCGTTCCGAAGGAAGTGCCTCAGAAAGAGTGATAAGGCGTACACCAGGCGGCAGTAGCTCTAATCGTAAAGCGATCTTTTCCAGCAACTCTTCTTCAAAAGTAGTGCCAGCAAGATAAAAGATCGTACCACGCCCAATCTGTTCTAGTGTCACCCAAGAGAGATTCTCTCGCATAAAATCGATTCCACTAAGGCTCAGTCGGTGCGCAATTCTCCCTGCTCTATTGATGAAAGTGGGAATTACATCAACACCTGTGACTGGTATGCGATAATAAAACCGAACAAAAAAAGCCACTAGCCCACGGCCACAACCTAGATCAACAAAGTGATCCCCATCTTGAGGACACAGTTCAGCAAGAATATCACGTATTGTCAAACAAGGTGTCTCACCATAAATAAGGTTCTGCTGTGCAACTGGTGCTCGTTGCCCTTCCCTTTTGATCACACCAAATGGACTATCGGTAATATAGTATAGAAGAAAGACTGCACGTAACCGCCACCACCAACCAAATCGCGCCAAGCAGCAACACTCCCAGATGCCTAGTACGAGATTGTAGAAGAGGTTAAAGATCCCAATAAACAGCAATTTGAAAAACTCTATCACTATTTTTCCAAACTCCGAAGGATCTGTTCGCGGTATTTGACTGTTTGTTGTCGAACTTCCTGGGTATCAAACGTAAGCACACGTCGGTTTGACATCACCAACTTACCATTGATAATACTGGTCTCAACATCAGCCGCCTTAGTAGCATAGACTAGCACAGAATAGATATTATAGAGTGGTTGTTGATGTGATCCCTGCAGATTAATAATAATTAAGTCGGCCCGCTTGCCAACTGTTAGTGAGCCTATCTCCTTATCAAGATTGATCGCACGGGCACCGTCTATGGTGGCCATCTCTAATGCGTCACGAGCACTGATTACAGTTGGATCGTTGGAATGAAGCTTATGAAGTTTAGCTGCTGTGTCCATCTCCTCAAATAGATTGAGATCGTTATTTGAAGCAGCACCATCCGTACCCAATCCAACAGCAATACCAGCTCGTCGCATTGCTGGTACAGGCGCGACCCCACAGGCTAGCTTCATATTGCTTTGTGGATTATGAGCAACGCCCACTCCACGCTGCTTGAGCAGCGCCAATTCATCATCATTGGGATGTACCACATGCGCAGCAATCAAACGATCACTCAATAGTCCTAGCTTTTCCAGATGTAGAATTGGTCGTGCACCATAACGCTTCGATATATCATCCACTTCCCCTACTGTCTCAGCCAAGTGAGTAATAATAGGAACATCATACTTATCAGCAAAGGCTTTTACCGCACGTAGATTCTCAGGCTTAACAGTATAAGGTGCATGTGGCGCAATTGCTGGCACAATTAATGGATTACCTTTCCATTTCTGCACAAACTTCTCTGTATACAGGAGAGTTTCTTGAGGAGTCTTATTATCTGCAACAGGAAAATCGATCAGCGTCTCGCCCAAGACACCTCGCATACCAGCCTTGGCTGTCGCCTCAGCAATCTCATCCTCAAAATAGTACATATCAACATAGGTGGTGATACCACCCTGAATCATCTCTAAACAACCCGCCAGCGTGCCCCAATAACAGAACTCACGTGAAACATTCTTGGCTTCGGCAGGAAAGATATATTTGGTAAGCCACTCTTGCAAAATTAGATCATCCGCGATACCACGAAAGAGCACCATAGGTACATGTGTATGGGTGTTGATCAATCCAGGCAAGACGGCCTTGTCTGTCGCATCGATGCTAGCCTTAGCAATATACTTCTTGCTGATCTCTGATCTTGATCCTAGATCAATGATCCGATCTCCCCGGATCGCAATATAACTATCCTCGATCACCTGATAACTATCGTTCATGGTTATAGTTTTGCCACCCACGATAGCAAGATCGATCTCGATCTGATCCGAGATCGATCCAGTCCGATCAGATCTATCTGATCTAGGTAGATCTGATCTGGCCGAGATCGATCCCATTAAGATCAGCGATCCGATCAAGATCGGGATCAATTTCTGGAAAAGAGATCTGCTGCGTGTCAACTTGATCATAATCATCGATCTCCTCATATTGGTGAGAAATGCTGCTAAAGAAAAGGCGCACGCTAATGCACGTACGCCTCTCTGTCTTTTGTGATATTAAGATCTAACCGTTAGATATCGAGATTACGCACATCAAGGGCAAAGTCTTCAATAAACTTACGACGTGGCTCGACCGCATCGCCCATTAATACTGTGAAGATCTCATCGGTTTCAACCGCATCCTCAACACGCACCTGTAGCAATGTGCGTTTAGCCGGATTCATGGTAGTTTCCCAAAGTTGTTCTGGGTTCATTTCACCTAAGCCTTTGTAGCGTTGTATCTGAACATCCTTTTTGGCCACTTCGAGTATATGACTAAGCAGTTTATCACGGCTATTTACTGCTGAAGTCGAGCCATTTTGAATGATCTCGAAAGGTGGCGACATTGCCCCAACATTCTCCAAATGTAGTGAAACCGCCTTGTGAAATTCTACGTGAGTAGCCAGTTCCCAATCTATCAGAACATGGCTAGTGCCAAAGGGCGCCTGAGCACGCACAACCTCTAACTCATAAAGGCCATGCTCTTCATCTTGTTTCATATCGGTACGAAACCCGGCAGCTTCCAAGATAGCTTTTACTTGTCCAAGTAGTTCAACCTCTTCGAAGACTTGATGCAGCTTAATACTATTACGCAACACTCCTTGAGAACCAGAGAAAGCATCTAGCACGCTATCCAGTAGGGTACGATCTTGTAAGCGTTTCTCAAGCTTGTTGTAATAAGTGGTAAACTCTGCTTGCCGTTCCAGTGCTCGAATCAGTTCACGTCCTTCTAACACGCGACCAGTCTGCTTTACATTTACACGCACATCTTCGGTCGCCTTTTTCATTAGGTAACGATTCAGTTCTTTTTCGCTAATAATATACTGTTCAGAGCGTCCCTTCTTCACCTTGTAGAGCGGTGGCTGAGCAATATATAGATGGCCACGCTCGATAATTTCTGGCATCTGCCGATAGAAGAAGGTGAGCAACAATGTACGTATATGACTACCATCAACATCTGCGTCCGTCATAATTACAATGCGGTGATAACGTAGCTTGTTGATATCGAAATCGTCTTTGCCAATACCTGTGCCTAGCGCGACAATCATTGCGCTAATTTCACCATGCGCAAGCATCTTGTCATAGCGGGCTTTTTCAACATTTAAGATCTTACCTTTAAGCGGTAGGATAGCCTGGAAGCGACGATCACGACCTTGCTTGGCGCTCCCGCCAGCACTATCACCCTCAACCATAAAGATTTCACACTGCTGAGGATCACGCTCAGAACAGTCAGCCAATTTACCAGGCAGACTAGTGCTGTCTAATGCGCCTTTACGTCGTACCAATTCACGCGCCTTACGCGCTGCCTCACGGGCACGCGCGGCATCTGTTGCTTTAGTTATGATCTTCTTAGCGACACTAGGATTTTCCTCGAAATAGGCAGATAAATAGTCATTTAGGAAAGATTGTACTTGGCCACTTACATCGCTATTAAGCTTGCCTTTGGTCTGCCCTTCAAATTGTGGTTGTGGCAACTTTACACTAATTACCGCAACCAACCCTTCACGTATATCGTCTCCTGTAAGATTACTGAGGTTCTTTAGCATACCCTCGGTCTGGGCATAGTTGTTGATGGTACGTGTAAGCGCGGAGCGGAAGCCAGATAGGTGTGTGCCACCATCAATCGTGTTGATATTGTTAGCAAAGGAGTAGACCGTCTCAGTATAACTATCGTTGTACTGGATCGCCACTTCGATCGAAAGGGGATCACCTGGGCCAGGCAATTTTTCGCAGTAGATCGGCTCAGAATGGAGAGTATTCTTATTCTTGTTAAGATGTTTAACAAACTCTGCGATACCGCCCTTATAATAGAACTCATGCGAGCGTTCTGGAGTAGCTCGCTCATCCTTAATAGAGATAGTTAGACCCTTGTTAAGGAATGACTTTTCTCGTAACCTTTGGGATAAGGTATCAAAGTTAAACTCAGTAACAGTAAAGATCTCAGGATCGGGTTTGAAAGTGATCTTGGTACCAGAGCGGCGTGTCTTACCTGTCTGTTGCAGTGCTGCTGCTGCCAAGCCTCGCTCATACTCTTGCTCGTAGACACAACCATCACGACGTATTTCCAGACGTAACCATTCAGAGAGAAAGTTGACTACACTAGCACCTACGCCATGTAGACCACCGGCAACTTTGTAGGCACTATCACTGAACTTACCTCCTGCATGTAGTTTAGTCATAACAATCTCAGCCGCTGAGCGCTTTTCTGTATCGTCAGGGTGAATATCAACAGGAATGCCGCGGCCATCATCAATCACCGTCACTGAATTGTCGATATGTATGATTACTTCAATGTTCTTGCAATAACCTGCCAGTGCCTCATCAACACTATTATCAACAATTTCGTAGACAAGGTGATGTAAACCTAACTCACCATTTGAACCTATGTACATGGCGGGACGGGTACGTACTCCCTCGCGGTCGGTGAGGATCTGAATATTCTTGCCAGTGTAGTCACTACCTTCTGACCGACTGGCATCTTCTACGAAATTTTCTTCTACACTACTCATAATTGTCTCTTCGCGTTTCGTCATACTTGTAGTTAAAGTTAAAATGGCGCCCTATGCTTATCTTCTGGATCATCAAAGAATTCTGAGGGGGCAACCTCAAAATCCGCCTTGCTTAAGGCGGTCATGGTCAAAGGCGGTGTTTCAGCCATGCTCAAATTATCATCTGCAATAGTGGCAGAAAAATCGCCTATTCGAACAAACTCATCTGTTTCGATGCCTATCGGCTGTATTATCGTACCCGTTTTCGGCAAAGCCGCTGGCAATGTCATAACACGCCCTCGTTGAATAAAACGGAAGGCAGCCTTTGATTGGTACTCTGCCACAATGTCACGTTTTGAAGTTGAAACAAAAACCTGCATCTTGTCTGCGACGTGTTCAAGTAAGAGAGAAATGCGTCGGGCGTCAAGTTCCGCATCAATATCATCGATAAGAAAAACGGGGTATTCCTCAAAGCTAGAATTATAAACCGTGATCTGAGCTAAATCAAGTGTAATGAGTGCGCTACGCTGCTCTCCAGCACTTCCGAATTTGCTTACTTCAAGCCCTTCAATAAGCACTTCTAATTCATCTCGGTGCGGTCCTACAAGAGCATAACCAGCGGCAATCTCGTTCTCCAAACGTGCCTGTAAGCGCGCCTGAAAAAGCTCTCGGTAGCGCCTAGTATCACCATGCTGTTCTAGTGAAGATCGATAACGTATATCTATCTCACGTTCACTGAAGAGTTGGCTACGTAGTGCTTGTCGTAGACGCTCAGTGTATTCGACACGGGCGTTATGTATGTGTGTACCATAATCGAGTAGTTGCTCATTCCAGGGTTCAATAAGGTCTATATAGCGATGGCGGCGCTCACTCTGTTGAGCATCCTTAAGAAGAACATTCTTCTGCTTGAGCACTCGATTATATTCAGAAAGCACTTTTAGATAAGTGGGTGAGAGAGTAACAATACCACGGTCAAGGAAGCGTCGTCGTTCCGAAGGTTCACCACGTATTATCTGCATCTCTTCGGCGCAAAAGACCAGCACATCTAGGTTGCTCAGATAACGCACTACGGTTTCGCGTTTGCCATTAACATAAAAACTTTTGAGATTCTCTTCTAGGTGCAATTGGATCTCTTTGAAGAGATGCTCACGTAATACTTGACCACGTAGAATAGCTGAGCCTGCTGGTCGATTGTCTGCTCCTATACGCAATGCCTCGCGTAGCGCAGCAGTACGGAAGGATTTGGTGTTGCCTAATACATATATTGCTTCTAGCCAGTTGGTCTTTCCCTGAGCATTATCCCCACAGAGGATATTTATTCCTGTAGCGCATTCGAGCACGCCTTCTAAATTGCGAAAACCATCCGCATGTACTTCGGTAATAATCATAAGAAGCCGCCAACCCAACCCAGGGCAACGAACTAATTATGCTAACAGAAATAACCTTCTTCTGTCCAGCTCCCAAGGTTGCGGAATTTATTGCATCCAGAAGAGGTTGTGTGCTAAAAGATATGGTTGTTTTATCTCGGCCATCAGTACAATGATAGCAATGTATAGAGTGCGTAAAGAGGTTGCCGCGGCGATGCAAGTGCATGCCGAGCAGAGTTATCCTAATGAGTGTTGCGGCCTATTAGGCGGCATTGGCAGCCTTTTTGTTGACTATTATCCCCTCACCAATCGTGCTGAAGAGCCGACTAGGAGCTTTTTTGCTGCCCCCGAAGAGATATTCCCAGCCATGCAACGGATGCGTGCGCTCGGTCAGCAACAACTAGGCATATACCATTCGCATCCTGCATCTCAAGCTTATCCTTCGACTAGAGATATCGCATTGGCCTTTTATCCAGAAGCAATAAACTTTATCCTTTCACTACATCCAGTGCGTGAACTCTATGCTTTTCAGATCGAAAGAGGCGCTGTTAGAGGAGTCAATTTCGCCATCATTGACTAAATCAGAACAGTAAGATTAATAGACAAAATCAGAGAAGGAGTGTCAGCATCTCAATGTTAACTACTTACGAAAAGGCCTCTCAGGCTGCCCAACTACTGAAATCGTTAGTTCCCTATCAAGTAGAGACTTTTGTCATCCTAGGCTCTGGTTTAGGCGCTTTTGCTGATAGCCTAGAAGATGCTGTCTCATTCCCTTATAGTGAAGTCCCACACCTACCTAAATCTACTGTGGAAGGCCATGCTGGCAAGCTAGTGATAGGTCGCTGTCATGGTGTACCAGTCAGTGTAATGGCAGGCCGTTTCCATTATTATGAGGGCTATTCGCTCGAAGATGTCACTTTCCCTCTTAGGATTGCTGGATTAGCAGGTATCAAGAATCTGATCATCACTAATGCCGCTGGTGGTCTTAATACTGATTTCCGGCCTGGTGATTTGATGATTATTGAAGACCATATCAACCTGCTTGGTAGCAACCCACTACGTGGTCTTAACGATAGCCGCTTTGGTCCACGTTTTCCAGATATGACAGAAGTCTACTATCGCCCATTTCGGGAATTGGCAGAACAAGAGGGGAATGCGCTAGGACTACGTATGTGGCAAGGTATCTATGTCGCTGTGCCTGGACCAAGCTATGAAACCCCAGCAGAGATCCGTATGTTGCGCAAAATGGGTGCAGATGCAGTAGGTATGTCAACTGTGCCAGAAGCGATTGTTGCACGCCATATGGATATGAAGGTACTAGGAATCTCCTGTATTTCGAATCTTGCCGCCGGTATCAAGGATGGTGTTCTTACTCACCAAGAAGTATTAGATATTGGTACAACGATAAGCAAGCCATTTATCGATCTACTGCGGCGTATTGTAACCAAAATCTGATCTAATGGCTGATGTGTGCACGACGACGCCAAACCATTATCTTAGGCAGAGGCGCTACACTATAGATGAGTTGGAAATCTTGTTGAAAACGGCTATCTTGGTTTAGCCTCTGCCAAAGCTGATCCCCTTCCCTAACAATCACACTCTCGACTTCGGCCGGTACTTCTACACTATGCCAGACACTGAGTCCTTCAAAAACTAGATCGCGAAACTTCAAACCTCCCCATAAAACTGTCTGACCAAGCTCGCCACTATGAAGCATGATCTTGGCATTAGGAGGATTTTCTCGTAAGTAATCAGCCAATTTGGCGCGTGCACGAGCTTCTCGAGTGTTATAAGTATTACGGAAAGGCTCCTGCAAGACTGCCAATTGTCGTGGGCCATCCGCCAGTAGCCAACCATACTGTATAAGAATCAATAGTAACAAAACGAAAAACCTTAGTTTGCTACGCGCTTGCGACAACCAAACAACTGGGAATACTGCCACTGCTAATATTGCTGCCAATCCATAACGTACATTAAGGAGAGATATCGCACTCAATGGATAGATTTGGGTATTACCTGT
>JBFLVQ010000285.1:0-11102 GCA_040758525.1 Acidobacteriota bacterium | reverse complement strand
GTGCCTACGGTCAGTTTGTACGTGCTTTCACACTTTCACAGAATATTGATCAAGAGCAGATACGTGCTGATTATCGACAGGGCGTACTGACTATTACTATGCCCAAGCGCAATGAAACACAAACTAAAGATATTAAAGTCGAGACCGAGTAATAGAAAGGGGTGTAAGTTATGACAGAGAAAGCGAGCGCCGAAGAGATGCAGAAAACACCATCAACAGATGCAGAGGATGTCGCCATTCCCGTTGTGGATAAGCGCCGCTTCGCGCATATCAATGAAACACCAATGGATGCCGAGGCGCAAGCGCCACCAGAAGAGGAAACTAGCCGTTATCCTACCTATATCGAGGAATTACAGAATAGACTCAAACAGGCCGAGGAGCAAGCAGAAAAGCTTCAGACGCGCTTTAAAGAGGCACAAGCGCAACTCTCTCGTGAAGCTGATGAGATGCGGCTACGCTTGCAACGTAATGCTGAAGCCCGTTTAGAGATGGCGAAAGGTGAAATCTTCAAGCAACTGCTGGAGGTAGCTGATAATCTGGAACGCGCGGTTATATCAGGAGAAAGTGGCGCAGATCTTAATACTCTACTGACTGGTGTCAAAGCGACTCATACGCTACTACTACGCCACCTAGATACCGCGGGGGTAAAACCACTGATAGTCCAAGGAATGGCTTTCGATCCCAATCTACATGAGGCAGTTGATACTGTAGAGGTTGAGCCAGCACGCGATGGTCAAGTAATAGAGGTCTACAAAACTGGTTATAAACTCGGTGACCGCTTATTGCGACCTGCCACTGTACGTGTTGGGCGTAGTCAGCAAGCTCAGTCCCATATAGGTGATCTATCGGAAACTGATGAATCCACGGCCTGAGCCGATAGCTCGCTTATACGGGCAACCTATTGGTCGATATTGAGATCTTAAAGGTGAGAAAATTTTTTATTTTTGATCGTTATTTGATTAGTTACTGTTGCGCAAAAATCCGTTACAATGGATGTGGCCGTTGAAATCGCGACTGTTGCATACGATGCTTGACACGGTGCACAACCATATCGAAAATTGGTAGGCTGCAGCTCGCGAGCAGGTTTCTTCGGTATATTAACTATAGCGGTCGGAACAGGTTGGCGCGCTCAAGGAATCAATAGACGAAAACAGCGGATAGACAACTGGACTGCCTTCTCAGGCGTCCTTATTACAGAGAAGGTAAAGCAATGTACGACTTTGGAGACTTTTCAGATCGTTTTAGTGAGAGTGGTCAGCGCGTGATGAAGCGAGCCATAGAGGAATCACGCCGCCGCGATCATAATTTTATCGCACCTGAACATATCTTCATCGCTATCTCAGAAGTGGAACGGGCGTTCTTCAATGAGGTCATGCAAAGTCTCAATGTTGATCCTCAAGCTGTCAATAACGAGATTGATTCCAAACTCGCCGTACCTAAACAATATACGGGCAAACGCGTGAAACTTTCAGACTCGACTCGTGAGCTACTCACAGGCGGGCTAAGACGTGCGCGACAGTCAGGACGACATACCATTGATGCAGCCGATCTGTTTCAGGCTTTGTTTGACGACCGTAACAGCACACCCGTCGGAATTCTGCGGAAATTCGGCGCCGAACCGGAGGTAGTTGTGGAAAAGATTGCAACGCGCGTGCGCAGCCGCGAAGAGAAAGAAGACCGCTTGCGCCGCAAGTACGAATTACCACCGTACTTGAAGCATTTTGGTGTGAGCCTCAACAAACTGGCGCGGCAGGATAAACTGCCCCCGGTAATCGGGCGAGAGCGAGAGATTCGCCAGATGATCGAAGTGCTCTGCCATAAGGAACGTGCTAACTCACCCATGCTTGTGGGTGAGGCTGGCGTGGGTAAGACAGCAGTAGTTGAAGGTTTAGCGCGACTCATTGAGCTTGAGCCAGAGAAGGTACCAGCACGCTTACGTAATGCCCATGTCGTTAACTTACAGATGTCGGGTATTGTTGCTGGCACAATGTTACGTGGTATGTTTGAAGAGCGCATACAGGGTATTATTAATGAAGTAAAGGAGCGTGAAAACCTGATCCTTTTCATTGATGAGGCCCATACCATTATTGGCGCAGGGTCGGCATTAGGCGCTAGTTCAGATGCTGCCAATATGTTTAAGTCAGCGCTTGCACGTGGTGAGATTCGTATCATCGGCGCTACCACAATGACTGAGTACAAAGAGTATATCGCCGAAGATGAAGCGCTTGCGCGCCGTTTCCGCCTAATCAAGATTGATGAACCATCAGTTGAAGATACTAGAAAGATCCTACTAGGTGTACGTCGTCGGTTAGAGAACAATTACTCTGTATCAATTACTGATGAAGCCATCGAAACCGCACTAGAGATGTCACCTCGCTATATACGTAACCTACACTTACCAGACAAAGTGATCGGATGGCTTGATACTGCATCGGTAAAGGTTGAGATCGATAGTCCTGATATGCCGATTGTTACTGCCGATCATGTAATTGATGTGATCTCACAAGAATCGCGTATTCCACGCGATATGATCTTCCGTGATACTAATGACCGTTTTAAGACAATGGAAGAGGGTCTGGCCAGACGTGTAATCGGCCAACGTGATGCGGTAAAATCGGTAGCACAACGTCTACGCCTTAATAAAGGGCCACTCAAAGAGAATTTCTATAAGCCTGATGGTGTACTACTCTTCCTTGGCCCTACAGGTGTGGGTAAGACCGAATTGGCCAAGGCAGTAGCAGAGTTTATGTTTGGCGATGATCACAAAATGATTCGTATCGATATGTCAGAATATCAAGATGGCACGATTGCTGTTGAGAAGTTGATCGGTATGCCTCGTGGTATTGTGGGATCGGAACGGGGTGGCATTCTTACTGAGAAATTACGTGACAATCCTTACACAGTACTGCTACTTGATGAGATCGAGAAAGCATCTCCTTATCTGCTCAATCTCTTCCTACAAGCCTTTGATGAGGGTTGGATCACAGATGGTCGTGGCAAGAAGGTCTATCTTTCCGACGCAATCATAATTATGACGTCAAACCTCGGCAGTGATAATTTCAAGAAGTATATGAAGCCGCTGGGATTTGGCACTAAGACCACGATGGAAGTGCAGCAGATCAAACGTGAGGTAATCAAGGCTGCTGAAGATCGCTTCTCACCAGAGTTTCGCAATCGTATTGATGAGATTGTTGTCTTTTCACCGCTTACTCGTGATGAGGTTAAAGAGATTGCCCAATACTACCTCAGTATTATCTCTAGGCAAATGGAGAAGAAAGGTAAGCGCCTCTTCGTTACCGAAGCGGCCCAGAATATGTTGGTTGAAATGGGTTTCAGTACAGCTTATGGTGCGCGTTTTCTCAAGCGTACGATTGATGAGAAAGTCAAGTTACCAATCACAAATCTTTGGAAGACTTGTGACAATTTCTATGTTGATGTTGCCAATGGCGAGATTACCATTAGCTGCTGGAATCCTGCCCGGACAATTATGGAGACCGTGGCCTAGTACGTAAACCTCCTCTTTCGGTGCCTTGCTGAGCAGCCTGTTCTAGCTGGAACAGGCTGCTCAAGGTGCTTTTAAGGAAAGGACGCGTGGAGCTCTATATTCTTAGACATGCTATTGCCGTTGAGCGCGAGGAGTGGCAAGGGTCAGATGAAGGCAGACCCCTTATCTCTGCAGGACGAGATAAGATGAAAGAGATTGCAACGGGTTTGAGGCTACTGGTGCCAAAATTTGACGCCATTCTTACCAGTCCTCTGGTACGCGCCTGGCAGACAGCCGAGATCGTATGCAAGGTTTATGGAATAAAGAATTCCGACAAACTACACGAAACTGTTGCGCTATCTCCGGACAGTCGATTTGATTCGTTATTTGCTGAATTACGGCAATTTTCCAATGACAAGCGTGTGCTGATTATAGGCCATCAGCCTTATTTGGGGGATCTGATCGCTTACCTTATTGCAGATGGCTTTGCCCGTAATATCCCACTTAAGAAGGGAGGCGCGGCCTGCTTACAGATCGATCCAATGGCGCCGCGTTCCTCTGGTCTGCTACAGTGGTTGCTTACCCCCAAACAATTGCGCATGCTTGTTAAACCAAATCATTAAAGGATACAGCAAAATGTTACGAAGTGTAGTATTGCTGCTCTGTTTGGCGGTAAATCTCGCCTTTGCACAAGAGAAACCATCAGATACACAATCAAGAGAAAAGGCACAGGCGCTTATTCAAGCATCTATCAAAGCACTAGGCGGTCAGGCCTATTTGAATGTCAAGACAGAACGCTCAAATGGTTATATCACTTTTTATAAACCTAGTGATCCAGATAACAAAATTACTGTGCCAGATGTGACCCAAACCTTTATTGACTATATTTCTTTGCCTGATAAAGAGCGTGTAGAACTTAAAGGTCAAGGCCGCCGCTTTATTCAGACCAATTTAGGAAATAGAGGCTGGACTTATGATTCGGAATCACAGCTATTGCGCGATCAGAGTGATGAACAGAGTCAGCGCTTTATACGGGCACTGCGCTATCAGCTTGATCAGATTCTACGCAATGGTTGGTCTACGGCAGGAACAGAACTTGTCTACCTACCTCGCCAAGAGGTCTTGCCACGCCAATATGCTGAAGGAGTGCGCATTACTTTTGCAGATGGTGAAGAAGTTAAACTGTTCTTTGATCCACAAACAAATCTGCCCATTGCACTACGTTTTCCCAAACAGAATGATAAAGGCGAGCGCATAGAGGGCGAGAATCGTTTCTTCCGTTATGTTGAAGCTGGTGGTATTAAAGTGCCATATATTGTTGATCTATTTGAAAAAGGAGCACAAGTTCTACGTCTCAATTATGACACGCGCGATTTCAATGTTGCATTGCCAGACAAACTCTTTATCAAACCTGATAATGCAAAATCGCTGAAGTGATCTATTATTCAGCCAAACAACGGGACTGGAATTGGATCAATTGTTCAGCAAGCTCTGCACGTGTTATTGGCTGACTGGCTTGGAAGGCACCTTGAATACTATTTAATATTCCTAATTGTACAGCTACTGAGACAAAACCACGTGCATCCATTGGTAATGAATCCCAATCACTCAAGCCAGGATTAGTATTTGCTGCCTGCACCGCCTGCACAGTTAAACCCAAAGCTTTCACATAAGCCACTGCAGCAGTTAGTCGATCTATATTCGCCTGGGGTTGGAAGGATGTACCAGTAGCTTGATAAATAAGATTTCCCTGTGGCGAATGCACACAACTTTCAACAAATAGATATTGCTCATTATTTGCTGAAACATCTGTAAAAGTAGCAGAGAAAGGTGCATATTGTGGCACTCGCGCCCCTGCGGCGAGCATTAATGCGCGCGTAAACTCTGCACGCGAGACATTAGCAAATGGTTGGAAATTGCCGGCTGGTGCGGGCAGTAATAATCGTTCGGTGGTTCTGACAACTGCATCTTGAGTTAATGCTGGGAGACTAGCGATATCGTTGAGCGATACATCAACTCGCGCCATCTCCAATGCAATTACGCAAGGCTGACTGGTTGCCAGCAAGGGAGTAATATTTCCTAGTGTATTCGAGATTTCTATTGTCCAGTTACCAGCAACAGGATCCCTGAGCGTAAGTGCCTCGCGCTGTGCAAACAGTCCTAAACCATTAAGCTGATTTGATTGTGCTACTAATTGGCCATTAGGGGCACGTATTGCGAGAGCCAGATCATTGCTAACAAGACGTGTATCACGCCAGCCCAATTCTAAATTTGCTATCAACGTTCCAGTAGGAATTGTTAATGGTATGCTTAATATTCCTTGTGCTGGTGCAGTAGCTTGGTATTGGCTGACAGGATCATGAGAGTAGGTAATTGGCGCTGTCTCGAAAGTGGCGCGAAAAGCGCCATAAGGCAGATTAGCAACACGTGCAGCACAGACTGCTGCATAAGCATTGAGATAACCAGCACCAACCTCATAACGACGATAGCCCAACATAGGACTAGCCGTCAGTTGCAACAATGTTTTGATCGCGGCTGGGGTAAGATTAGGATTAGCTTCCAACATTAATGCAATGGTGCCTGCAACATGTGGCGCAGAGAAGCTGGTACCACTGGCTTTGGTATACTGTAAGCGATATTGTGTAGGAATCGAACTCTCATCTTCGGTTGGCAGTAGTTGGGAAAGTTGATTAAGTGTGGAACGTGCAGAAACTATTCCCTGTCCAGGAGCCGTCAGGGTTGGGTGTAGTTGCTGATAGAGCGGACCACCACGCGAAGAGAAGTTTGATAATCGACCTTTTTTATCTCCGCTTGCTACTCCTATAACCCAAGGAGCGACTGCATAAGGATTGAGTGTATCTGCTCCGGGACCACGATTACCAGCAGCCACTACCACAGTTAAGCCTTGATCATATAGTAGACGTGTAGAAATATTGACTGGATCATTAGCATCATAGAGCGTTTCTGCAGCGAAAGAACAGTTAACAACCTTTATGTTATACCTATCTTTGTTTGCCAGCACATAATCGAATCCAGCAAGCACAAATAGCATACTAATGTTACCGATACTCACACCCAATATCGATGCACCTGACGCAACACCTGCATAGTTTTGGTTGGAAGCACTGCCAGTACCTGCAGCAGTAGCGGCAACGAAAGTGCCATGACCTAATTCATCATTAAGGGTTAAACCTTCTAATACGGTAGGCTTGACAAAAAGCAGCCCTAGCCCACCAGTATCAATGACCTTGACATTACCAACCATCTTGCCACTGCCAGCAAGATCAGGATGAGTAGCATCTACACCGGTGTCTAATACTGCTATTGTTACTCCCTTACCAGTCACTGGTAGTCCATTATTGAGAGCAGTAAGTTGAGCATCCTGAGCTACCCGATCTGCGCCAACAAACTCTGTACTTTCTTGTGTCAACCAATGGAAAGTCTTATTAGCATAGATCGAGCGAATCGTGGGAAAACGGGAGATCGCTTGTATCTGGCCCTTGGTTGCGGTTACCACTATCATAGGCAGTTTACGGAAATATGTGCCTCCTAAAATGCCCAGTCCGCGCAAGGCAGAAAAATCGGCTGCGGTTGGATATTGATGATAAGTCAGTACCACATTTAATAGACTGGTGTTGGGTAGTGAATCAAGTAGTAGTGCAAGCTCTGGATCAAAGCCGGCAATCCCACTCACAGGTGGATTGTAGAAAGGTAGCTGAGAGGCGCCGGTAAACGTTACACCTGAGGCGCCCGTAAACGTCACACCTGAGGCGCCGGTAAATGTTACACCTGAAGCACCCGCTAACGTTACACCTGAGGCGCCCGTAAACGTTACACCTGAAGCGCCCGTAAATGTTACACCTGAGGCACCGGTAAACGTTACTCCACTCGCTGGTGTAAAGGTGACTCCCGCTAATGCTGGAATGGTGGAGAGACTGACAGCAAGAAACACAACGACAACGCGTAAGAACATCGAAGAATTTTTCATATCGCTCAAACTCTCTGCTCTAATTAAGTCTAAACGAAATCAAATAAGCCCTTACGTGATGCGATTATTTTAACTATATCCCATATCGTAACTCCATTAGTAGAACTTTTTCCAAAAAATATCTTCAAGTTTTTTTCAACCCTTAGCTGGGAAAATAGCCTACACCAAAATAAAGGAATAGTGCTAATGTTCGTAGCAATAAGAAAAAACCGTGCCATATTAACCTTTACACCAATCTTTCCTTGGCAATTGCCATATTAGGTTGATGATCTTATGGATGTATGATCATTTTTTGATTAAGGTGTGGTAGAGACGAGTTGTTTCTAACAGCGGCTCGACTTTCAATTCTGTCTTGAGTAGCTGGCGTAGCGAATCATATTGCTCTTTGATCGCCGCCTGATTACCTAGCTTTTGGTAGAGTAGCATCAATTGACAATGAACATCTTCGCGAAAGTTATCACGCACAAGAATCTTTTGGTAAAGATTGATTGCCTCTGTATACTCGCCACATTCAGACTGATAACCGGCTAGTTGAGAGAGCGTATTTAAATATTGGTTTAGGTAGTAGGTACGTTCTGTGTCGATCCATTCATCATATAGCTCAGCAAGAAAATCGCCCCGATAAAGATCTATTGCCGTACGTAAATGGTCTGCCCAAACCTCTAGTTCATTTCCCTGGCGGGCTTTTGTCCCTGCTGCTAATGCCTCTTTGAACCGCTCTGTATCAATAAAATATCTATACTCTGAATTAAGCTGATAAGTATCATTAGCAAAGATAAGAAAATTACGTTTATGAATTAACCCACTATTGAGTGCCTTGCGGATATAAGAAATAGTAGGATGAAAATTCTTTGCAATTACACTAGCAGGCGCCTCTTGCCAGAATAGATCAATAATCGCGTCCTTGGTCGCTCTCCTATTGCTAGCAGCAATAAAACAGAAGATCGAGAGCGCTTGTTTAAGACTCCAAGTGTACTTCTCTGGTCGTTGCCGTGCAGTAGAATAGATCTGTATAGAGCCAAATAATTTTACGGTTAAATCATAGTTCGATTCTGGTTCTATGGTGTTGGTAACTGCCACCTCAGTTGTTACACACTCTTGCCCTATCATCTGGAACAGGGTTGGCGCTAAGCGTGCTTCCCGCTCCCACCAATAACGGTAACCATATCGCTCAACTAACCCTAACACCTGCTGTAATTCATGTTGTGCAGTGGCTAATTCTCCCCGCGCAAAGTAACTGCGTGCTCGTACCGCACGCGCTCCGGCAAGATGATAGTACATTCGATACTTCTCAAATATCTCTTGCGCTGGCTCAATATCTGCTAATGCCGCCGCTACTTCCCCCTGCGCTAAATAGATCCTTGCTCGTGTTAATTTTACATTTGCTAATCCCAGTTCGTTATCAGACCCAACTCTAGCACGATATAATTGATTAATGGTAGCAATGGCAAGGTCGGGCTGATTAGCAAGCAAGAACATAGTGGCACGTTCATCCAGCAGTTCCTTATCTTCAGGATTGAGGCCGACCTGCTGATAGGCGAGTTGGGCATTATGATAGCAATCACGGGCACGAACAAAATCACCTTGATCACGGGATAGATTACCGAGTGTCTCGATCACTTCACCACGCAAGGCGCGTAGGTTAAAGAGACGACAGGTCTCCAGGGCATGCTCTAAGCGCTCTGCCGCACTGCTGAATTCACCACGTAATAGATGTATACGTGCGATATTGAGATGAGCTATTGCCTGTTGTGGAAAAGGGGTAGTAGCATCAGCAAAGAGCACCCCAAAGCATTCTAGCGCCTCTTCCCAAAATCCCATTAATGAATAAGGGAGGCCGAGATTATGCGCAATAATAGCAGCAAAGCGGCTATCACCAGCCTGCTGTGCATCTATACGGGCTACTCGCCATTCATCAATTGCACGTTCAAACTCACCGCTAGCCCAGAAACAGAGTGCCAATACATTATGGCATTTAGCACGTAAAAGCAGATCTTGTGTTTCAGTAAATTCTAATGCTGCGCGTGCACGTGATTCAGCAAGTACTGGTTCACCTTGCTGAAAAGCGATCTCTGCCAAGCCATGTAGGGCGGCTGCACGCACTGCTCTATCACCACTAAGTTGAGATAGTTTAATGGCCTGCTCGAAGAGTTCTCGCGCCTGTTGATAGGTACCTTCACGCCAACAGATCTCTGCACGACAGACAAGTAATTGTGGTCGTGTTGCTATTGCTTCGGCATCAAGTTGATCGAAATTCTGTTTGAAAGCTTCAAAAGCACCCTGGCCAAGTAGCTCTCTACCATGTTCAGCAAGCTGTTGTACCACGATCGACTGCTCACCCGCCGCACGCCAGTGTTGTAATGCTTGCTCAAGCCGATCATGTTTAGCAGCATAAATAGCGTAACGATGATGTAGTGAAGCCACTTCAGCAGGATCGTAGCGTGTTAATCGGCGATCCAGAAAAGCGCGAAAGAGTGGATGTAGATGATAAGTCTCCCCACCTGGCTCGCCACGTCGTGTAATAAAGACATTGCGCCGTACTAGATCATCAAGCCATTCTAGTGGCTGTGTGAGTGCTAATAAATCACGACAAATGTCTGGTTCAATCCAATCTAAGATCGAAAGCTTAACCAGTCCTTCTTGAATATCTGGCGCTTCTAATTGAAAGACCTCTTCAGCAAAATAGTCAAAGATCTCAAAGAGTGATTGCTTATGGAAAGCGAAATCTGCTGCCAGTGTCTGCTCTTCAGCACCATGTGTGCGTAGACGCTGCTCAACAACCTGACAGATAAGTTGTAGTGCAGTAACCCAACCATCAGCAGTACGCCAACATTCACGCACCCATTGAGCTGATGGTAAGCGGTAAATTTCGTTAAAGAGTGCCGCGGTTTCACTCTCGCTAAAGATCAGGTCGGTACGATCAATCCAGCAGATCGATTGTTTGCTACGCAGACGGGCAAGATTCAACTCTGGTTGAGTGCGTGAAATAATAATCAAGTGCAGAGTATCGGGTAAGTAAGTAAGCAGTCTGTTTACTGTGTTATTTATTGTTTCATTACCATTAAGCAGATGGAAATCATCAAGTGCAATTATCGTTTTATTCTCAATCTCGCTATCAACCTCATTAAGCCAAGTATCGATAAGCTGCTCCACTTTAATAGTACGGCTAGAGGCAGCCTGCAAGAGGTCGAGCGATATTTCGCCAAACTTAGGGTAGTGTTGGCGTAGGCCATAGGTTAAATAGCGCAAGAAGACCAGCAGATCATTGTCACCAGCATCTAGTTGATACCATACCGCAGGAAAACCAGTTTCGACAATAAACTCGCCTACCAATGTGGTCTTACCATAACCAGCATCGGCAATCACTAGAGTAGCTTTTAAGTCTACCGCCATTCTCAGTTTTTCCGTCAAGCGTGTTCGTACAAGCATCGTGCGACCACGTTTGGGAGGCTGCAATTTTGTTTTTAAGTATGGTAGGCGTTTGACTTGTGACATCGATTGCTGCTCTTGAGACACTCCTTTTCAAGAAATTTTCAATATCAGAAAACTATAAATGCGCAGAACTAACCTTGAAATATACCCTATAGAGAGGAATTGAAACCAAAATGCTCCTGAAAATCCATCGCCTAA